>JANQTG010000131.1:14439-50943 GCA_030731855.1 Cellulophaga sp.
ATCTCCTTTGCCTTACAACTTCATACAAGAA
The DNA here is from genome assembly GCA_030731855.1 of Cellulophaga sp. GTDB lineage: Bacteria > Bacteroidota > Bacteroidia > Flavobacteriales > Flavobacteriaceae > Cellulophaga. Next base: position 14,471 of record JANQTG010000131.1, read on the forward strand.
TACGCCGCAAGCTACAGATACGTTAAGAGAACCTAATTCTCCGAGTAAAGGAAGTTTCGCTTTATCGTCAACAATTTTTAAAATAGAAGGCGATATGCCTAAATCTTCAGATCCCATGATAATCGCACATGCTTCTTTAAAAGAGACATCGTAGATAGAAGTTTCTGTTTTTTCAGTTGCTGCAATAACTTTTATATCAGAAGCTTGCAAGTAAAAAACAGCATCTTTTATGTGATCAACTTTTGCAATCGGAATTTTAAATGCCGCTCCAGCAGAAGTTTTTATGGTGTCGGCAGTAACAGGTGCTGCACCTTTTTTCTGAATTATAATTCCGTCAACGCCAGTACATTCTGCGGTTCTGATGATAGCACCAAAATTACGAACATCAGAAAGCTGGTCTAATAGTAAAAATAAAGGGGCTTCTTTTGTTGCTTTAACTTTTTCGACTAAATTTTCAAGTTCATAAAAAGTGATAGGCGAAATATTCGCAACTGCGCCTTGGTGATTACCTTTCGTTAATCTATTTAATTTTTCAATAGGAACATAAGACGAATTAATATCATTCTTACGAATAAAAGTTTCTAGCTCTTTAAATAAATCGCCTTTCAATCCTTTTTGAATAAATACTTTATCAATAGGTTTTTCGGCCTTTATAGCTTCAATAATTGCTCTTATGCCGTAAATTTGAGTGTTGTTTTCCATTGATGCAAATATATATTAAAAGAATATTTAATTAGAATTAGGCTCCATAGAATATTATTTAATTCCGAAAAAAATGGTTTTTACAAGAGTGCTGTAAAAAATAATTTAAAATAAATCGCTCTAAGTTTGAATTATTGCTAAATATCACTACATTTGCCGACCCTTAAAAAAGGGTAAAATTTATATAGACACAATTATAGTATGCCAACAATTTCACAATTAGTACGAAAAGGAAGGGCCACGATTACTAAGAAGAGTAAATCGGCTGCTTTGGATTCGTGTCCTCAAAGAAGAGGGGTTTGTACACGTGTTTACACTACTACACCTAAGAAACCAAATTCTGCAATGCGTAAAGTTGCAAGGGTAAGGTTAACAAATGGTAAAGAGGTAAACGCATACATCCCAGGTGAGGGTCACAATTTACAAGAGCACTCGATAGTATTAGTAAGGGGCGGAAGAGTTAAGGATTTACCAGGTGTTAGGTATCATATCGTTAGAGGAGCTTTAGATACAGCAGGTGTTGCTGGAAGAACTCAACGTAGATCTAAGTATGGTGCTAAAAGACCTAAGAAGTAATCAAACTTTAAACAGAAGCAATGAGAAAAAAACAGGCTAAAAAGAGACCTCTTTTACCAGATCCAAGATTTAATGATCAGTTAGTAACGCGTTTTGTTAACATGATGATGTGGGACGGTAAAAAGTCTATAGCATATAAGGTATTTTATGATGCAATTGATATTGTAGCAGAAAAGAAAACCGACGAAGAAAAAACGGCTTTAGAAATTTGGAAAGATGCACTTTCTAATGTAATGCCACATGTTGAGGTTAGAAGTAGAAGAGTTGGAGGGGCTACCTTTCAAATTCCAATGCAAATTAGACCAGACAGAAAAATATCTACTGCAATGAAATGGTTGATTAGCTACTCTCGTAAAAGAAACGAGAAGGCAATGTCTCAAAAGTTAGCAGGTGAAATATTAGCAGCAGCAAAAGAAGAAGGTGCTGCGGTTAAGAAAAGAACAGATACTCATAAGATGGCAGAAGCAAATAAAGCTTTCTCTCATTTTAGATTTTAATAATCAGGAATGGCAAGAGATTTAAAATTTACTAGAAATATAGGTATTGCTGCTCACATTGATGCCGGTAAAACGACTACTACTGAACGTATATTGTTTTACACTGGAGTAAGTCACAAAATCGGTGAGGTACACGATGGTGCCGCTACGATGGACTGGATGGAGCAAGAGCAGGAACGTGGGATAACCATTACTTCTGCTGCTACAACATGTACTTGGAATTTTCCATTGAAAAATGGAGAAAAGATTGAGGATACAATGCCGTATCATTTTAACATCATTGATACTCCTGGCCACGTTGATTTTACGGTTGAAGTAAACCGTTCGTTACGTGTACTTGATGGTTTGGTTTTCTTGTTTAGTGCAGTTGATGGTGTTGAGCCACAATCTGAAACGAACTGGAGACTTGCTGATAATTACAAAGTGCCAAGATTAGGTTTTGTTAACAAGATGGATAGACAAGGATCTAATTTCTTGATGGTTTGTAAGCAAATCAAAGAGATGTTGAAATCAAATGCAGTTCCTATTGTATTGCCAATTGGTGATGAAGCTGATTTTCGTGGTGTTGTAGATTTGGTTAAAAACAGAGCAATAATTTGGCATGATGATAACTTCGGGGCAACTTTTGACGTAGTTGATATTCCTGAAGACATGAAGGCTGAAGTTAAAGAATATAGAGCTAATCTTATAGAAGCAGTAGCTGAATATGATGAAACTTTAATGGAGAAGTTTTTCGAAGATGAAGATTCTCTAACGGAAGAAGAAATTCACGCTGCTCTAAGGGCTGCAGTAATGGACATGAGTATCATTCCGATGGTATGTGGTTCTTCATTCAAAAACAAAGGTGTTCAATTTTTGCTAGACTGTGCTTGTCGTTATTTACCTTCTCCTCTAGATAGAGAAAGTGTAATTGGTACTAACCCAGACACAGATAAAGAAGAAAAACGTCGTCCAGATGTTAAGGAACCTTTTGCTGCTTTAGCGTTTAAAATCGCTACAGATCCATTTGTAGGTCGTTTAGCATTTTTTAGAGCATATTCAGGTCGTTTAGATGCTGGTTCTTATGTATTAAATAATCGTTCTGGTAACAAAGAACGTATTTCAAGAATCTATCAAATGCACGCTAACAAGCAGAATGCGATCGATTTTATTGAAGCTGGAGATATAGGTGCAGCTGTTGGTTTTAAAGATATTAAAACTGGGGATACTTTATCTGCAGAAAAATATCCAATTGTATTAGAGAGTATGGATTTTCCAGACCCTGTAATTGGTATTGCGGTAGAGCCTAAGACAAAAGCAGATGTTGATAAGTTAGGTATGGCTTTGTCTAAATTAGCAGAGGAAGATCCAACTTTTACAGCAAGAACTGATGAAGCATCAGGCCAAACTATTATTTCTGGAATGGGTGAGCTTCACTTAGATATTATTGTAGATCGTTTAAGACGTGAATTTAAAGTTGAAGTAAATCAAGGTCAACCTCAGGTTGAGTACAAAGAAGCTTTAACTAAAAATGCTGGTCATAGAGAAACATATAAAAAACAATCTGGTGGTCGTGGTAAGTTTGGAGACATCGTTTTCGAGATGGGTCCTGCTGATGATGACTTCGTAGGTGAAGGTCTTCAATTTGTTGATCAGATTAAAGGTGGTCGTGTTCCAAAAGAATTTATACCATCTGTAGAGAAAGGTTTCAAAGCTGCAATGAAGGCGGGTCCTTTAGCAGGTTATGAAATGGATAGAATGAAAGTAGTTTTAACTGACGGTTCTTTCCACCCTGTAGATTCTGATGCATTATCTTTTGAATTAGCGGCAAAAATGGGTTACAAAGCTGCTGGTAAAGCTGCTGGTGCTGTAATTATGGAGCCAATAATGAAAATAGAGGTATTAACGCCAGAAGAAAATATGGGTGATATTGTTGGTGATTTAAATCGTAGAAGAGGTTTGATCAACAGCATGGGAGATAGAGCTGGTGCAAAAGTCCTAAAAGGAGAAGTGCCATTGTCTGAAATGTTTGGTTATGTTACCGCATTAAGAACAATGTCTTCAGGTAGAGCAACATCAACAATGGAATTTTCACATTATGCGGAGACACCTTCAAACATATCTGAAGAAGTTATCAAAGCAGCGAAAGGTATAACCGCTTAATTTTACGAAAAATGAGTCAAAAAATTAGAATAAAACTAAAATCATACGATTATAATTTAGTGGATAAATCTGCTGAGAAAATCGTGAAGACTGTAAAATCAACTGGTGCTGTTGTTACGGGTCCAATTCCATTACCAACTCATAAAAAGATTTTTACAGTATTGCGTTCACCGCACGTAAATAAAAAATCTAGAGAACAGTTCGAATTAAGTTCTTACAAAAGACTTTTAGATATTTATAGTTCTTCTTCAAAAACAATTGACGCTCTTATGAAATTAGAGTTGCCAAGTGGGGTAGAAGTAGAAATAAAAGTATAATTAAAAATTCTTAGTTCAGAATTCTGAATAGGTAAAATGTCCTGAGCTGCGTGCAAGGGAAAAACGGAAAAAATAAAATCAGGGTCGATTTATTTTTGGCCCTTATTTTTTGCCGATAATTAAAATAATATAAACAAGTAATACTAATTAAATTAAATATGTCTGGGTTAATAGGAAAAAAAATAGGCATGACTAGCATTTTCGATGAAAACGGGAAAAACATTCCCTGTACGGTAATCGAAGTTGGTCCATGTGTAGTTACCCAAGTCAGAACCTTAGAGGTCGACGGGTATAGTGCCCTTCAGCTTGGTTTCGATGACAAGGCAGAAAAACGTGCGAATAAGGCCGAAACAGGTCATTTTAAAAAAGCAGGTGTTTCTCCTAAGAAAAAAGTCATTGAATTCCGAGATTTTGAAGGAAATTACAAATTAGGTGATAGCATTGGTGCTGATCTTTTTGTAGAAGGAGAATTTGTTGATGCTATTGGCACTTCAAAAGGTAAAGGATTTCAGGGAGTTGTAAAACGTCATGGTTTTGCTGGTGTTGGTCAAGCGACTCACGGTCAGCATAACAGATTAAGAGCCCCAGGTTCTGTTGGAGCAGCTTCATATCCAGCTCGTGTTTTTAAAGGTATAAAAATGGCTGGAAGAATGGGTAGCGATAAAGTTACTGTTCAGAATCTTAAAGTTTTAAAAGTTGTACCAGAAAAGAATCTTGTAGTTTTAAAAGGTTGTGTACCTGGTCATAAGAACGCTTACGTAACTATTCAGAAGTAATGAAGGTAGCAGTTTTAGATATAAAAGGAAAAGAAACAGGCAGAAAGGTTGAGCTTTCTGATGCTGTATTCGCTATAGAGCCAAATAAACATGCTGTTTATTTAGATGTTAAACAATATTTAGCACACCAAAGACAAGGTACTCACAAGTCTAAAGAAAGAGCCGAAATCGCTGGTAGTACTAGAAAAATTAAAAAACAAAAAGGTACTGGTACTGCGCGTGCAGGTAGTATAAAATCGCCTGTTTTTAGAGGTGGTGGACGTATTTTCGGCCCAAGACCTAAAGATTATAAGCAAAAATTAAATAAGAACTTAAAGCGCTTAGCTAGAAAATCTGCTTTTAGTATAAAATCAAATGAAAAAGCAATTTTGGTTCTTGAAGACTTTAATTTTGATGCTCCAAAAACTAAAAATTTCATAGAGGTTTTAAAGTCTTTGGGTTTAGATAATAAAAAATCTTTATTTGTGTTGGGTGATTCAAATAATAATGTATATTTGTCGTCACGCAATTTAAAGGGCTCTGAGGTTGTAACAAGTTCAGAATTAAGCACTTATAAGATTTTAAATGCTAATAATATCGTTCTTCTAGAGGGTTCTTTAGAAGGTATTGAAGCTAACTTAACTAAATAGTAAAGACATGAGTGTGTTAATTAAGCCGATTATTACCGAAAAAATGACTGCCGACAGTGAGTTGTATAATCGTTATGGTTTTATTGTGAACCCTAAGGTTAATAAAATTCAAATCAAAGAAGCTGTTGAGGCTGCATATGGGGTAACGGTTGAGAAAGTTAGAACAATGAATTACGCTCCATCAAGAAAGACACGTTATACAAAAACGGGTGTTCAGCATGGTAAAACAAATGCTTACAAAAAAGCAATTGTAGATGTTAAAGAGGGAGACATAATTGATTATTACAGTAATCTATAATATAAAAGACTAAAGACAAAAAATGTCAGTTAGAAAATTAAAACCAATCACTCCAGGACAGCGTTTTAGAGTAGTAAACGGATTCGACGCGATTACTACTGATAAGCCGGAGAAGAGCTTGCTTGCTCCGTTAAAAAAGTCCGGAGGTAGAAACAGTCAAGGAAAGATGACTATCCGTCAAAAGGGTGGGGGTCATAAAAGAAGGTATCGTGTAATCGATTTTAAAAGAGATAAGCAAGATGTTGCTGCTGTTGTAGAATCAATTCAATACGATCCAAACAGAACGGCTTTTATTGCTTTAATAAAGTATGCCGATGATGAAAAAAGATATATCATTGCTCAAAATGGTTTACAGGTGGGTCAGGAGATTTCTTCTGGTGCTACTTCTGCTCCAGAGATTGGGAATTCACTTCCTTTAAGTGTTATTCCTTTGGGTACGGTAATATCGTGTATAGAACTAAGGCCTGGTCAAGGTGCTGTAATGGCAAGAAGTGCTGGTGCTTTCGCTCAACTAATGGCAAGAGATGGTAAGTTTGTTACAATTAAGCTTCCTTCAGGTGAAACTAGATTGATTTTGTCGACTTGTATGGCTACCATCGGTGCTGTATCGAATTCTGATCATCAATTGTTAGTGTCTGGTAAAGCAGGTAGAACAAGATGGTTAGGTAGAAGGCCAAGAACTAGACCAGTTGCAATGAACCCTGTCGATCACCCAATGGGTGGTGGTGAAGGTAGAGCTTCAGGTGGTCACCCAAGATCTAGAAATGGTATTCCTGCTAAAGGTTATAGAACCCGTTCTAAGACAAAGGCTACAAATAGATATATATTAGAACGTAGAAAGAAATAAAAAGAGAAAGAAATGGCACGTTCACTAAAAAAAGGACCTTACGTTCACTTTAGTTTAGAAAAGAAAGTTCAGCAGAATTTAGATTCTGGTAAAAAGCCTGTTATTAAGACATGGTCAAGAGCTTCAATGATAACACCTGATTTTGTGGGTCAAACTATAGCAGTTCATAATGGTAGACAATTTGTTCCTGTTTATGTTACAGAAAACATGGTAGGTCATAAATTAGGAGAATTTTCACCAACAAGATCTTTTAGAGGTCACGGAGGTTCGAAAAATAAAGGAAAAAAGTAAGCTATGGGAGTTCGTAAAAAACAAATGGCCGAAAGAATTAAGGCAGAAAAAAAGCAAGTTGCTTTCGCTAAGCTTAATAATTGTCCAACTTCACCAAGAAAGATGCGTTTAGTAGCTGATTTGGTTAGAGGTGTTCAAGTTGAAAAGGCTTTAGCAATTTTGAAATTCAATTCTAAAGAAGCGTCTAGAAAATTAGAGAAATTGCTTTTATCAGCAATTGCTAATTGGCAAGCTAAAAATGAAGATTCAAATATCGAAGAAGCTGATCTTTTCATAAAAGAGATTAGAGTTGATGGTGGGGCTATGTTGAAAAGACTTAGACCAGCACCACAGGGTAGAGCACACAGAATTAGAAAACGTTCCAATCATGTTACACTAGTATTGGATGCTAACAATAATGTACAAAGCTAGGTATGGGACAAAAGACAAATCCAATCGGAATTCGTTTAGGTATTATCAGAGGATGGGAGTCTAACTGGTACGGTGGAAATGATTACGGTGATAAATTAGCCGAAGATAGTAAGATTAGAAAATACGTACACGCACGTTTAGTTAAAGCGAGTGTTTCTAGAGTGATTATAGAACGTACTTTGAAACTTATTACAATAACTATTACAACTGCAAGACCTGGTATTATTATCGGGAAGGGTGGTCAAGAAGTTGATAAGCTAAAAGAAGAATTAAAGAAGATTACTGATAAAGAAGTTCAGATTAATATTTTTGAAATTAAAAGGCCAGAATTAGATGCGAATTTAGTTGCTTCTAGTATTGCCAGACAAATTGAGAATAGAATTTCATTTAGACGTGCTATTAAGATGGCAATTGCTGCGGCAATGAGAATGAACGCTGAGGGTATTAAAGTTCAAATTTCAGGTCGTTTAAATGGAGCTGAAATGGCAAGATCAGAATCTTATAAAGATGGAAGAATACCATTATCAACCTTTAGAGCAGATATAGATTATGCTTTAGAAGAAGCACATACTACCTACGGAAGATTAGGTATAAAGGTGTGGATCATGAAAGGTGAAGTTTATGGAAAGAGAGATCTATCTCCTTTAGTTGGAATGGAAAAGACTCAAGCATCAAAAGGTGGTGGTAAGCAAGATGGTAACAAGAAACCTCGTCGTAGAAAGTAATTTTTTAAAGAAGTAAAAAAATGTTACAACCAAAAAGAACCAAGTTTCGCAAGACACAGAAGGGTAGAATGAATGGGATCTCTGGAAGAGGTCATCAACTTTCAAATGGTATGTTCGGTATAAAGTCCTTGGAAACAAGTTTTATTACATCTCGTCAAATTGAAGCGGCGCGTATTGCTGCAACCAGATTTATGAAAAGAGAAGGGCAGATGTGGATCAAAATTTTTCCTGACAAGCCTATTACTAAAAAACCTCTAGAGGTTCGTATGGGTAAAGGTAAAGGAGCACCAGAATATTTTGTGGCTGTTGTATTGCCTGGTAGAATTATGTTCGAGATTGCTGGAGTTTCACAGGATATTGCAAAAGAGGCTTTACGTCTTGCAGCGCAGAAATTACCTGTAAAAACAAAATTTATTGTTGCTAGAGATTATTCAGCTTAATTTTAATTGTAAAGAATCATGAAACAATCAGAAGTAAAAGAATTATCTGTTGAAGATTTAGGCTTAAAATTAGTTGAGGCTAAAAAGCAACATTCAGATTTAAAAATGGCACATAGTGTTACTCCATTAGAAAATCCACTTCAAATACGAAGAGCTAGAAGAAATGTAGCTAGATTAGCTACAGAATTAACTAAAAGGGAAAACCAATAACTGGTTCTGCTTTATGGAAAAAAGAAACTTAAGAAAAGAGAGAGTAGGAGTAGTTACTAGTAATAAGATGGAGAAGTCTATTGTGATTTCAGAAGTTAAACGAGTAAAACACCCTATGTACGGAAAGTTCGTATTAAGAACTAAAAAATATGTTGCACACGATGAAAAAAACGATTGCAATATTGGTGATACAGTGAGGATAATGGAAACGCGTCCTTTAAGTAAAACTAAATGTTGGAGATTAGTTGAAATCATTGAAAGAGCTAAATAATTATGTTACAGCAAGAATCAAGGTTAAGAGTAGCTGATAATACCGGGGCAAAAGAAGTTTTGACTATTAGAGTATTAGGTGGTACAAAAAGAAGATATGCCTCTGTAGGTGATAAGATAGTAGTTTCTGTTAAAGAAGCTACTCCAAATGGTACCATTAAAAAAGGTGCTGTATCTACCGCCGTAGTTGTTAGAACAAAAAAAGAAGTAAGAAGACAGGATGGTTCTTATATTCGTTTTGATGACAATGCATGTGTTCTATTGAACCCGACAGGTGAGATGAGAGGTACACGTGTTTTTGGACCTGTAGCTAGAGAACTTCGTGATAAACAATTCATGAAAATTGTATCATTAGCTCCTGAGGTGCTATAACATTTTATACAGAAGATGAAAAAGCTAAAAATAAAAGTAGGAGATATCGTTAGAATCGTTTCTGGTGACCACAAAGGTACTGAAGGAAAGATTATGAAGGTTGATTTTGAGAAAAACAAGGCGATTGTAGAAGGAGCTAATTTGGTTTCGAAACACGAAAAGCCGAGTGCAAAAAACCCTCAAGGTGGTATAGTTAAGAAAGAAGCACTTATTCATATTTCAAATTTATCATTGATAGATGCAAAATCTGGTGATACTACAAGAGTAGGTTATGAGGTTAGAGATGGGAAGAAAGTGAGATTTTCTAAAAAATCTAATGAAGTAATATAGTTATGGCTTACGTTACAAGGTTAAAAGCAGAATATAATGAGCGTGTAATTGATGCGCTTAGAGAAGAATTTGGTTATAAAAACATAATGCAGGTTCCTAAACTAGAAAAAATTGTAGTAAGTAGAGGTGTAGGCGCTGCCGTAGCTGATAAAAAACTTATTGATCATGCGGTTGATGAAATTACTACAATAACTGGTCAAAAAGCGGTAGCTACAATTTCGAAAAAGGATGTTGCCTCTTTTAAACTTAGAAAAGGAATGCCTATCGGTTGTAAGGTAACACTTAGAGGTGAAAGAATGTATGAGTTTTTAGACCGTTTAGTAACAAGTGCCTTGCCACGAGTTAGAGATTTTCAAGGCATAAAAGCCACTGGATTCGATGGTCGGGGTAACTATAACTTAGGTGTTACAGAACAAATTATTTTTCCTGAGATAAATATTGATAAAATCAATAGAATAAACGGAATGGATATTACCTTTGTAACCTCCGCTCAAACAGATAAAGAGGCTAAATCATTATTAACTCAATTAGGATTACCTTTTAAAAAGAATTAGTATGGCTAAAGAATCAATGAAAGCCCGCGAGGTAAAAAGAGAAAAAACTGTGGCAAAATATGCTGAGAAAAGGAAAGCTTTAAAAGAAGCTGGAGATTACGATGCGTTACAGAAATTACCTAGAAATGCAAATCCAATACGGTTACACAACAGGTGTAAAATCACAGGTAGGCCTAGAGGATATATGAGAACTTTTGGATTATCGAGAGTTACTTTTAGAGAAATGGCAAATCAAGGTTTAATACCAGGGGTTAAAAAGGCTAGCTGGTAATTATTTAATTTAAATTGGTTTCAGGTTTAGTAAAAAAAAATTTACTAAAAACCGTCACCGCAATTATATACATATGGTAACAGATCCAATTTCGGATTATTTAACAAGAATTAGAAATGCTAGCAGTGCTGGCCACAGGGTTGTAGAAATTCCTGCTTCTAATCTAAAAAAAGAAATAACAAAAATATTATTCGAACAAGGATATATTTTAAGTTATAAATTTGAACCTAACAAGGTTCAAGGTACTGTCAAAATAGCTTTAAAGTATGATAAGCTGACGAAGGAGCCGGTAATTAAGAAAATTATGCGTATTAGTAAACCAGGTCTACGTAAGTATGCTGGTAATACTGATTTGCCAAGAGTGCTTAACGGATTGGGAATTGCAATTGTATCTACTTCTCATGGTGTAATGACAAGTAAGCAAGCTAAGCTAGAAAAAGTAGGTGGTGAAGTATTATGCTACATATATTAATACTTAAAGATTAAAAGAAATGTCTAGAATAGGTAATAATCCAGTAACGATCCCTGATGGGGTAACCGTTGATATTAAGGAAGGTACTATAACCGTTAAAGGTAAATTAGGGGAGTTAACCCAAGAATATAGTGCTGTTGAAATTAAGGTTGAAGATGCTCAGCTTTTTGTAACTAGGCCATCTGATGCTAAGGAACATAAAGCAAAGCACGGTCTTTATAGAGCACTTGTAAAAAACATGATTGAGGGAGTTTCTCAAGGATGGACTAAGCAATTAGAACTTGTTGGTGTAGGTTATAGAGCTAGTAACCAAGGTCAAAAATTAGATTTGGCTTTAGGTTTTTCACATAATATAGTAATCGATTTGGCGCCAGAAATTCAAATCGAAACAATATCTGAAAAAGGAAAAAATCCAATTATAAAATTAACTTCTTTTGATAAGCAGTTAGTAGGCCAAGTGGCTGCTAAAATACGAGGTTTCCGTAAGCCGGAGCCATACAAAGGAAAAGGTGTTAAGTTTGTAGGAGAACAATTAAGAAGAAAAGCTGGTAAGTCAGCATAATAGATAGGATTATGGGATTATCAAAGACTGAAAGAAGACAGCGAATTAAAAGGAGAATACGTAAAGTATCTTTTGGAACCGCTCAAAAACCAAGATTATCGGTTTTCAGAAGCAATAAAGAAATTTACGCTCAACTTATAGATGATAACAGTGGTGTTACTTTGGCATCTGCTTCATCAAGAGATAAAGATATTGCTGGTCAAAAAGGAACTAAAATAGAGATTGCTAATTTAGTTGGTAAAGCTATTGCGGATAAAACAAAAAAAGCGGGTATTGAGGCTGTTGCTTTTGATAGAGGTGGTTGTTTATATCACGGTAGAGTAAAATCATTAGCTGAAGGAGCTAGAGAAGCAGGACTTAAATTCTAAATATATATGTACCAGAAATATAGAAATGTAGAAGTCGTTAAACCAGGAGGTCTTGAATTAAAAGATCGTTTAGTTGGCGTACAAAGAGTAACCAAGGTAACAAAAGGTGGTAGAGCATTTGGGTTTTCTGCTATTGTTGTTGTAGGAGATGAAAACGGAGTAGTTGGTCAAGGTTTAGGTAAGTCTAAAGAAGTAGCAACGGCAATCGCAAAAGCTATTGAAGACGCTAAGAAAAACTTGATAAGGATTCCTTTGAATAAGGGTACAATACCTCATGAACAAAAAGGTAAATTTGGAGGCGCTAGAGTTTATATCCAACCTGCATCACACGGTACAGGTGTAATTGCAGGTGGAGCTGTAAGAGCTGTACTTGAAGCCGTTGGTGTACATGATGTACTATCAAAATCACAAGGTTCTTCAAACCCACACAACGTTGTGAAAGCTACTTTTGATGCATTATTGCAAATTAGAGATGCTAAAACCGTTGCTACCCAAAGAGGTATTTCACTTGAAAAAGTTTTTAAGGGTTAATTTAAAGTTATTATGGCAAAAGTTAAAGTAAAACAAATTAAGAGTGCTATTAAAAAGCCTCTTAGACAAAAGAAAACTCTTGAAGCACTTGGATTAAGAAAATTAGGTCAAGTAGTAGAGCATGAAAATACACCAAGCATTATGGGTATGATTGCTAAGGTTAATCACTTAGTTTCAACTGAGGAAGCTTAAAAATAATATAAAGATGAATTTAAATACTTTAAAACCAGCAGAAGGTTCTACTACACGAGCAGGTAAAATTGTTGGTCGTGGACAAGGTACTGGTAAAGGCGGTACAGCTACAAGAGGTCATAAAGGTGCTAAATCTAGATCTGGTTATTCCAAAAAGATAGGTTTTGAAGGTGGTCAAATGCCATTACAAAGACGTGTTCCTAAGTTCGGGTTTACGAACATAAACAGAAAGGAATATGCTGGAATAAACCTAGACAAGTTACAGGTATTAATCGATAACGGTGTTATTACAGATACTGTAAATTTGACGGTATTGATTGAGAATAGATTGGTTGGTAAAAATGATCTTGTGAAGATTTTAGGAAATGGAGAATTAAAAACTTCATTAAAAGTATCAGCACATAAATTTAGTGCATCAGCTAAGGCTGCAATTGAAGCAGCTGGTGGTGAAGCAATAAGTTTATAAGAATAATATTATGAAGAAATTTTTCGAGACAATAGCCAATATTTGGAAAATAGAGGAATTAAAGGGTAGAATTCTTATTACCTTAGGTTTACTTTTAGTGTATAGATTTGGAGCACAGATTGCTTTGCCTGGTATTGATACTGCGCAGTTAGGTGCTTTGGCTTCCGGAACTGAGGGTGGAATTTTTGGTATATTAAATGCTTTTACTGGTGGAGCTTTTGCTCAGGCATCAGTTTTTGCATTGGGTATTATGCCGTATATCTCTGCATCTATTGTGGTTCAGTTAATGGGTATTGCTATTCCTTATCTTCAAAAATTACAAAAAGAAGGTGAAAGTGGTAGAAAAACCATCAATCAAATTACACGTTGGTTAACGATCGGAATTTGTATTTTACAAGCGCCTACTTATCTGTTAGGTTTAAGTCAATTTGGCGTTCCGGATAGTGCTTTTGTTTTAGGTAAAGGATTAGATTTCATGGTTCCCGCGGTTATTATTTTAGTAACTGGTACTGTGTTTGCTATGTGGTTGGGTGAGAAAATAACTGATAAGGGTATTGGAAATGGCATATCATTACTTATAATGATTGGTATCATTGCTACTATGCCGCAGGCTTTTGTTCAAGAGGCTATATCTAGATGGACTGGCGTTGGTGGACCAATGTTAGTGCTTTTTGAGGTCATTATTTGGTTCGTAGTAATATTACTATGTGTACTTTTAGTAATGGCTACAAGACAGATTCCAGTGCAATATGCTAGAAGATCATCTACTGGAAGCTACGAGAAAGACGTGATGGGTTCAAGACAGTATATACCATTAAAATTAAATGCATCCGGAGTTATGCCCATAATCTTTGCACAAGCTATTATGTTTGCACCAGGATTAATCGGTAAATCTTTCAACAACACTTCTTGGGGTTTATGGATGGAAACAAACTTTCAAGACCTGTTTGGTTTAGCTTATAATATTCTATTTGCTTTTTTGATTATTGTTTTTACATATTTTTATACAGCAATTACGGTTCCAACTAATAAAATGGCTGACGATCTAAAACGAAGTGGTGGTTTTATTCCAGGAATTAGACCAGGAGCTGAAACAGGTGATTACTTGGATAAAATAATGTCTTTAATTACTTTACCTGGTTCTGTTTTCTTAGCTTTGCTTGCTATTTTACCGGCAGTTGTTGTTAAGTTGATGGATGTACAACAAGGTTGGGCTATATTTTATGGCGGAACTTCTTTGCTAATTATGGTGGGTGTTGCTATAGATACAGTGCAACAGGTAAATTCTTACTTATTAAATCGCCATTACGATGGTTTAATGAAAACGGGAAAAAATAGAAAAGTAGCATAATTAAGTTTAGCTTTGTGGTTTTTATTTTAAAAAATACGAACTAAGAACTATTAACTAACAATTGAATAATAAGTATGGCTAAACAGTCAGCGATTGAACAAGACGGTAGCATAATTGAAGCATTATCAAATGCGATGTTTCGTGTGGAACTTGAAAATGGTCACGTAGTGACAGCACATATTTCGGGTAAAATGCGAATGCATTATATAAAATTACTTCCAGGTGATAAGGTGAAATTAGAAATGAGTCCTTATGATTTGAGTAAAGCAAGAATTACATATAGATATTAAGATAATTAGGATGAAAGTTAGAGCATCATTGAAAAAAAGGAGTGCCGACTGCAAAATTGTTCGCAGAAAAGGCAGATTGTACGTAATAAACAAAAAGAATCCTAGATTTAAACAAAGACAAGGGTAATTATGGCAAGAATTGCAGGTGTAGATATACCAAAACAAAAAAGAGGGGTTATTGCTCTTACTTATATCTTCGGAGTGGGTAACAGTAGAGCTAAAGAAATTTTAGCAAATGCCCAAGTTAGTGAAGATACAAAGGTTTCAGACTGGAATGACGACGAAATTAGTCGTATTCGTGAGGCTGTTTCCGCTTTTACTATTGAAGGAGAACTTCGTTCTGAGACTCAATTAAACATCAAACGTTTAATGGATATTGGTTGTTACAGAGGTATTCGTCATAGATCTGGACTTCCTTTAAGAGGTCAGAGAACTAAGAATAATTCTAGAACTAGAAAAGGTAAGAGAAAAACTGTTGCTAACAAGAAAAAAGCAACTAAATAAAAATAGACATTAGTCAATTAGTATTTGGACGTTAGAAGAATCTGCCTGAAATGTAAAAGTTTAGGATTCCAATAACTAAGAACTAACAACTAGAAACTAAAAATTTATGGCAAAGTCAAATACAAAAACGGTAAAGAAACGTAAGGTTATTGTGGAATCTGTAGGTGAAGCTCACGTTACTGCTTCTTTCAATAACATCATTATTTCTTTAACGAATAAAAAAGGTGACGTTATTTCATGGTCATCTGCTGGTAAAATGGGTTTCAGAGGCTCTAAAAAGAATACACCTTATGCTGCACAAATTGCAGCTGAAGATTGTTCTAAAGTAGCTCACGAAGCGGGTTTAAGAAAAGTAAAGGTTTACGTTAAGGGGCCCGGAAATGGTAGAGAGTCTGCTATCCGTTCTTTACATAATGCAGGTATAGAAGTAACTGAGATTATCGATGTTACTCCAATGCCGCATAATGGTTGTAGACCACCAAAAAGAAGAAGAGTTTAATTATTTTATAATAGTCCGACAACGGATATTTCACAGAGAGTATTGAATACGATTATCGAAGGATAAGCCTTAATTCATAATCATACTTTCAAATTTAAAGAAAATGGCAAGATATACAGGACCAAAAACAAAGATTGCTCGTAAGTTTGGCGAGGCAATTTTCGGAGACGATAAGTCTTTCGAAAAAAGAAATTTTCCACCAGGACAACATGGTAATACTAGACGTCGTGGAAAAAAATCAGAGTATGCTGTTCAGTTAATGGAAAAGCAGAAAGCTAAGTATACTTATGGTATATTAGAAAAGCAATTTAGAAATATATTTGCTACAGCAAAAAGAAAAGAAGGTGTTACTGGTGAAATTCTACTTCAATTATGTGAATCTCGTTTAGATAACGTAGTTTACAGAATGGGTATTTCTAATTCAAGAAGTGGTGCTAGACAATTAGTATCACACAGACATATCACTGTTAATGGTGAGTTAGTAAACATACCTTCTTATGTTTTAAAAGCAGGTGATGTTGTTGGAGTTAGAGAAAAATCTAAATCAATATCAACTATACAAGATTCATTAGCTGCAAATAGTAGCGTATACGAATGGATTACTTGGAATACTGAGAAAATGGAAGGTAATTATGTTACTGTACCTGAAAGACTTCAGATTCCAGAGAATATCAAAGAACAATTAATCGTCGAGTTATACTCTAAATAAACAACACTGATCCAATTATGGCATTATTTAATTTTCAGAAGCCCGATAAAGTTATAATGATTGATTCGACCGATTTCGAAGGCAAGTTTGAATTCCGCCCTTTGGAACCTGGTTACGGATTGACTGTTGGAAACGCATTAAGGCGAGTACTGCTTTCTTCTTTAGAAGGTTTTGCTATTACATCGGTTAGAATTGATAAAGTAGAACACGAGTTTTCTGTAATTACAGGCATTGTAGAAGATGTAACTGAAATTATCTTAAACCTTAAACAGGTTCGTTTTAAAAGACAAATAGAGGATGTAGATTCAGAAACTGTATCTATTTCTGTTAATGGAAAGAATCAACTTTTAGCTGGTGATTTTCAAAAATTTATTTCTGGTTTTCAAGTTTTAAATCCTGATTTAGTAATCTGTAATATGGATGCTAAAGTTAACTTCAATATGGAGTTAGTTATTGAAAAAGGTAGAGGTTATGTTCCAGCAGAGGAAAATAAGAAAACAGGAGCTCCAATAGGTACAATTGCTATTGATTCTATTTTTACACCAATAAAGAATGTAAAATATAGTATTGAAAACTATCGTGTTGAACAAAAGACAGATTACGAGAAATTAGTTTTTGAAATTATATCTGATGGGTCAATAACTCCAAAAGATGCTTTGACTGAAGGTGCAAAAGTTCTTATTCATCATTTTATGCTTTTTTCTGACGAACGCATCACTTTAGAGGCAGACGAAATTGCACAAACTGAGACATATGACGAGGAGTCTTTACATATGCGTCAGTTGTTAAAAACTAAATTAGTGGATATGGATCTTTCGGTTCGTGCGCTAAATTGTTTAAAAGCTGCAGAAGTTGATACTTTAGGTGACTTAGTTTCTTTTAATAAAAATGATTTAATGAAATTTAGAAATTTCGGTAAAAAATCGTTAACGGAGTTGGAAGAGCTTGTTATAAATAAAGGATTAAGTTTTGGAATGGACTTGTCAAAATATAAATTAGATAAAGATTAATTAATCATATTTTGCTCTCCCGACAACTATTGGGATCTGGTAGCAAGATGATAACATCATAACATGAGACACGGTAAAAAAGTTAATCATTTAGGTAGAAAAAAAGCACATAGAGTTGCAATGCTTGCAAACATGGCTTGTTCCTTAATTGAGCATAAAAGAATAAATACTACTGTTGCAAAAGCTAAAGCTTTAAAGCAGTTTATTGAACCATTAATTACAAAGTCTAAAGCAGAAAACAATGTTGCTGCTGAAAAAGGCACACATAATAGACGTATTGTTTTTAAAAATCTTAGAGACAAGTACGCGGTTACTGAATTATTCAGCGTAGTTTCAGAGAAGGTCGCTGACAGACCAGGTGGATATACTAGAATTATTAAATTAGGTACGCGTTTAGGAGATAATGCGGATATGGCAATGATTGAATTAGTAGATTTCAATGAAATTTACAACGCGTCTAAAACACCGGCCAAGAAAACTACTAGAAGAAGTAGAGCTAAAAAATCTGATGATGCGCCCGTGGAAGATACAGTTGTAGAGAACACAACAGAAGAAAAATCTGAAGAGTAATTACCTATGATGGTTAAATTAAAATAAAGTGAAGGAAGGATAAGTTGAAAAGCTTATCCTTTTTTTTTGTTATTTTGTAAAAATAAGAACATTAAAAATGAAATATCAAACTAAGAGAAAGGCATTAATTTTATTAGCTGACGGTACTATTTTTTATGGTAAAGCAGTGGGTGATAAAGAAGGAACAGCATTTGGTGAAGTGTGTTTTAATACCGGAATGACAGGGTATCAAGAAATTTTCACGGATCCTTCTTATTTTGGGCAATTAATGGTTACCACGAACGCTCATATTGGTAATTATGGTACAAACGTAGACGAAATTGAATCTAACTCAGTGAAGATTGCAGGTTTAATTTGTAAAAACTTTAGCTATGATTATTCAAGACCAGTAGCGGATCATAGTTTAAAAGATTTTTTAGATACTAATAATTTATTTGCTATTTCGGATGTAGACACTCGTGCTTTGGTGAGCTATATTAGAGATAATGGAGCAATGAATGCTGTTATTTCTTCTGAAGTTGATAAATTAGATGAATTGAAGGAAAGATTAAAAGCTATACCTAGTATGGTTGGTTTAGAGCTTGCATCAAGTGTTTCTACAAAAGAGCCGTATTTCGTAGGCGACGCCAACGCGAAATTTAAGATTTCAGCACTAGATATTGGTATCAAAAAAAATATTTTAAGAAATTTAGCTAAAAGAAATGCGTACATAAAAGTATTTCCTTTTGATGCTTCTTATGAAGATATGAAGGCTTTTAAGCCGGACGGATATTTTATTTCGAACGGACCTGGCGACCCAGAACCTTTGTCTCAAGCCATAAAGACAGCCAGTGATATTATTGCAAATGATGAAACGTTATTTGGTATTTGTTTAGGCCATCAAGTTATCGCATTAGCAAACGGAGTATCAACGTATAAAATGCATAACGGTCACAGAGGAATTAACCATCCTGTGATGAATTTGGTTACAGGTAAAGGAGAAATTACATCTCAAAATCACGGATTTGCTATCAATAGAGCAGAAACCGAAGCAAATGAAAATTTAGAAATAACACATGTTCATTTGAATGACAAAACGGTGGCAGGCATCAAAATGAAAAATAAAAATGTTTTTTCAGTTCAATACCACCCAGAAGCTAGTCCGGGACCACATGATGCAGAGTATCTTTTTGATCAATTTTTTGAATTGATACAAAGTAAAGTTTACTAAAACGTTGTAGTTGTAATAATAGTGAAAAGTCACAGTTTTTAGGGCTTTGAAGCTGTTTTCTAACAACATCCTTTTGTATATTTGCATGAAAATTTTAATATAATTAAACAAACATATATGAGTATCATTATTAGCGTTCATGCAAGACAAATTTTAGATTCAAGAGGTAACCCAACGGTAGAGGTAGATGTATTTACTGAAAACGGTATTATGGGTAGAGCTGCGGTTCCTTCTGGAGCTTCAACTGGTGAACATGAAGCCGTAGAGCTTAGAGACGGTGGTAAAGCGTTTATGGGTAAAGGAGTTACAAAAGCAGTAGCTAATGTAAATGTTGATATTGCCGAAGAGATTATTGGCATGTCTGTATTTGAACAAAACTTAATCGATCAAACAATGATTGAGTTAGATGGTACACCTAATAAATCTAAATTAGGAGCAAACGCTATATTAGGTGTTTCATTAGCAGTAGCAAAAGCAGCAGCCGAAGAATTAGGAATGCCGTTATACCGTTATATTGGTGGGGTTAGTGCAAATACGCTACCTGTTCCTATGATGAATATTATTAATGGAGGATCGCATTCCGATGCTCCAATTGCTTTTCAAGAATTTATGGTGATGCCAGTAAAAGCAAAATCGTTTTCACATGCGATGCAAATGGGAACTGAAATTTTTCATAATCTAAAAAAAGTATTACACGATAGAGGTTTAAGCACAGCAGTAGGTGATGAAGGTGGTTTTGCACCAAACTTAGCCGGTGGAACAGAAGACGCTCTTGATACTATTGCTATAGCGGTTTCAAAAGCAGGGTATACTTTAGGTGACGATGTTATGATTGCTTTAGATTGTGCAGCAGCCGAATTTTATGTGAATGGTAAGTACGACTATACTAAATTTGAAGGAGATAAAGGAGTAATAAGAACCTCAGAAGAGCAAGCGCAATATTTGGCAGATTTAAGTGCTAAATATCCTATTATTTCTATTGAAGATGGTATGGATGAAAATGATTGGGATGGCTGGAAATCTTTAACAGAGAAAATTGGCGATAAAGTACAATTAGTTGGTGACGATTTATTTGTAACTAATGTGGAGCGCTTATCAAAAGGAATTGAAAAAGGAATTGCTAATTCTATTTTAATTAAAGTGAACCAGATAGGTACTTTAACCGAAACTATTGCAGCGGTGAATATGGCTAAAAATGCGGGTTATACTTCCGTAATGTCGCACCGTTCAGGAGAAACAGAAGACAACACTATTGCCGATTTAGCCGTAGCTTTAAATACAGGGCAAATTAAAACAGGTTCAGCTTCAAGATCAGACAGAATGGCAAAATATAATCAATTATTAAGAATTGAAGAAGAGTTAGGTAGTGTAGCGTATTATCCACAAGAGAAAGCATTTAAAATTAAATAATTGCTAATAGTTAATATTTTAAGCCTTTCTGTTACTAGAAAGGCTTTTTTTTTGATGATTTTTTGGTTTTTTTACAGTAAGATAAATATAATAGCTATATTAATGTTTTGAATCAATTAGAACACTAAAAATATTTCAATTTATATGAATAATTTTCTTTTCGTTGCTGCTGAAAATGATGCAATCCGTAAATGTAAGGCCGGAGGAATGGGAGATGTGGTAAGAGACGTTCCACGACAAATTTCAGAGCGAGGCGATAGTGTGCATGTTGTAGTTCCTGCCTATTCTAGACTTCATATGCACCAAGAGTTTATAATGAATCTAGAATTTAATCTGCGGGGTCTAGTTTATAAAGCAGAACTTTATAAAGTAACTCCTAAAAAGGAATTTGAAAATTTACATCATTATGTAATTCATCATCCTGAAATCGAAGCTGGTGATATTGCACATATTTATCATAACGATCCTAAAGAGCCTTTTTTTACCGACGCCATAAAATATTTTATTTTTTGTACAGCAGTTGCAGAAGCTGTTAAGCAAAATGCTTTTGGTACTGTTGATATTGCTCATTTGCACGATTGGCATTCTAGCCTGTTGCTATATTTAAGAAAATATCATCCTGAATACACTATTTTAAAACAAATACGATTTGTTTATACCATTCATAATTTAGCCATTCAAGGTATTAGGCCGTTTCACGATAATTATTCCTCTATTCAAAATTGGTTTCCTGAGATTCCTATAGATTATGAGAACTTAAAAGATTATAGGTATCAAGATTGTATTAACCTAATGGCTGTAGGGGTGCGGTTTGCAGATGCAGTACATACTGTGTCACCTTCTTATAAAGAAGACATTATGCTTCCGAGTCACCCTCCTGAATTTATAGGCGGTGAAAACTTAGAGCTCGATTTGCAAAAAGCAGATCAAGAAGGTAGGCTTTTCGGAATTCTGAATGGCTCTAACTATAGTAATATAAGAACTGCGGATACAGGAAAATTATATCGAAATACTATTAAAGCTTTATTCGGATGGCTTCAAGATGAAGATAAAAAATATAAATCAGATTTTTTAGCCCATACTGGCGAAAAAATAATGGAGTATGTAGAGAAAAAGCCAGAGTTTATTGTTTCAAGTGTTGCGAGATTAACAGAGCAAAAGTTCTATTTTGTTATGCATAAGCCAGAAGCTTTTGTCGAAATACTTAAAAAACTAGAAAAAACAAACGGAATTTTTATGTTGTTGGGTACGGGTGCACCAGAATATGAAGCGGTTTTTCGTAAACTAAGCTACGAACACAAAAATTTTATATTCACTAACGGACAGTCAGAAGATTTAATCGATAGCATTTATTTAGAATCAGAGCTGTACTTTATGCCCAGCTTGTTTGAGCCTTGTGGTATAAGTCAAATGCTCGCCATGCGAAATGGTGTTCCATGTTTGGTGCATCACACAGGTGGTTTAAAAGACACTGTTAAGCATTTAGAAACAGGCTTTTCTTTTGACGGAAAAACAACCGATGAAAAAATTCAAAACATGGTCAATTCTTTTGATGTAGTACTAGATGTTTTTATAAATGATAAGCCGCGTTGGAATAAAATTAAGTCGAACGCAAAAAAACAACGTTTTACATGGCAGAAATCGGTAGATGACTATTATAAATTACTATACGCGATAACGATGTAGTCAAGTTTTTACCAAAAAAAATGATGATAAATAGGTAAAAACTATCTTTTGTTAATTTTACTATAAATGATTTTTTTTGAATTGTTAATCGTACCGCTTTTTATTAAATTTACCAATTACAAACGTTAATTATATATATGTCAGATAAAGCTACACTAGAATACAATGGAAATAAATATGATTTTCCTGTAATAAAAGGTACAGAAGATGAATTAGCCATTGATATAAAATCGTTAAGGACTGAAACTGGAATGATTACTATCGATCCAGGATATAAGAATACTGGCTCTTGCGAAAGTGCTATTACTTTTTTAGATGGTGAGAAAGGGATATTACGATACAGAGGTTATTCTATAGAAGAACTTGCTGAAAAAGCAGATTTCTTAGAGGTAGCTTATTTATTAATTTTTGGGGAATTACCTAACGAAACTCAATTATCGAAATTTCATTCAGATATAAAAGCGCAGTCTCTCGTTGATGAAGATATGCGTAAAATAGTTGATGCGTTTCCAAAATCGGCACACCCAATGGGTGTTATTGCCTCATTAACCAGTGCATTAACAGCTTTTAATCCTTCTTCGGTGAATGTAACTTCTGAAGAAGACATGTATAAGGCCATCGTTAAAATATTAGGAAAATTCCCAGTGTTAGTCGCTTGGACGTTTCGTAAAAAAAATGGTTTACCCTTAGATTATGGTGATAAAAATTTAGGCTACGTAGAAAACATTCTGAAAATGATGTTTAAACAGCCTAACGAGGAGTATAAAACAAATCCGATTGTATTAAATGCATTAGATAAACTCTTGATTTTGCATGCTGACCACGAGCAAAATTGTTCTACGTCAACGGTGCGTATAGCAGGTTCCTCTCATGTGGGTTTATTTGCATCCCTTTCTACCGGAATTTCTGCTCTTTGGGGTCCATTGCATGGAGGTGCAAACCAAGCAGTATTAGAAATGCTTGAAGGAATTAACGCCGATGGTGGCGATAGTAAAAAATACATGGCAAAGGCTAAAGATAAAGATGATCCTTTTAGATTAATGGGCTTTGGTCATAGAGTTTACAAGAATTTTGATCCAAGAGCAAAAATTATAAAAAAAGCAGCAGACGAAGTTTTGGGTGATTTAGGCATTAAAGATCCAATCTTAGAAATTGCACAAATTTTAGAAAAAGAGGCTTTACTAGATCAATATTTTGTAGACAGAAAACTATATCCAAATGTAGATTTTTACTCCGGAATTATTTATCGTGCTTTAGGTATCCCAACCGATATGTTTACCGTAATGTTTGCCTTAGGTAGATTACCAGGGTGGATCGCTCAATGGAGAGAAATGCGCTTAAATGGAGAGCCAATTGGTCGTCCAAGACAAGTTTATATGGGTGAGACTTCAAGACCATTTGTACCTGTAGAGAAAAGATAAAATATCAAATTACTAAAAAAAGCTGCTTTTTATTATTAAAAGGCAGCTTTTTTGTTTTTTAATCTTCGTTATATTAAAAATACACTGCATCTTTGCAAAAAAATATGGTTTTATGCTTGAGCTAAATATCAAAAATGAAACGGATACCTTAAAAGCTGTTATTTTAGGTACTGCTGAAAGTTGTGGCCCTACACCTCAGCCCGAAGATGCCTATGATCCTAAATCTTTAGAACATATTGTCGCGGGTACTTATCCTTTAGAGAAAGCAATGACTAAAGAAATAGATGCGTTTGAAAAAGTTTTAAAACGATACAACGTTGA
Organism: Cellulophaga sp.; assembly: GCA_030731855.1. Taxonomy (GTDB): domain Bacteria; phylum Bacteroidota; class Bacteroidia; order Flavobacteriales; family Flavobacteriaceae; genus Cellulophaga. The sequence goes on from JANQTG010000131.1 coordinate 38,701, forward strand.
AGTTTTTCGTCCGAAAGTATTAAAAGATTGTAACCAAATATTTTCGAGAGATATCGCTTTTGTGATTGATGACTATTTATTTAAAGCTAATATTTTACCTGATAGGGAAGAAGAGTTTTTGGCTATTCAACACGTGTTAGCACAAATAGCACCAACTAAAATTATACACTTACCTGAAGAAGCACATATTGAAGGTGGTGATGTAATGCCTTGGAACGATCATATTTTTATTGGAACCTATACCGCAGAAAATTATTCTCATCACATTACCGCTCGTACAAATAGTATTGCGGTTGAGCATATTAGAGCACTATTTCCAAAAAAGATTGTAAAATCTTTTGAGCTAAGAAAATCAACCAACGCTAAAGAAAATGCCTTACATTTAGATTGCTGCTTTCAGCCTATAGGAAAAGACAAAGCAATACTTCATAAAAACGGATTTTTAATAAAAGAGGAATACGAGTGGTTAGTTAATTTTTTTGGAAAAGAGAATATTTTTGAAATCACCAGTGACGAAATGTACCATATGTTCAGTAACGTTTTTTCTATTTCGCCCGAAGTTATTGTTTCAGAGCAAACTTTTACCCGTTTAAATAACTGGTTAAGAGTAAACGGATTTATTGTAGAAGAAATTCCGTATGCTGAAATAGCAAAACAAGAAGGTTTATTGCGTTGTAGCACTATGCCTTTAATTAGACAATAATAATTTTTAAGTTTTATATGCAAGCTACGAATACTATTTTAATGATCAGACCCGTAAGTTTTAGGATGAACGAACAAACGGCAGTAAATAATTATTTTCAAGAAGATATTGATATAAAAAATGAAGAAATTAATCTTTTAGCTCAGCAAGAGTTTGATGCTTTTGTTACAGTTTTAAAAGCGAAGGGAATTGATGTTGTTGTTATAGATGATACGAAAAATCCCGATACACCCGATTCTATTTTTCCGAATAATTGGATATCTTTTCATGAAGATGGCACTGTTGGCATATACCCCATGTTTGCTGAAAATAGAAGAGATGAGCGTCGTGAAGATATTTTAGATACTTTAGAAGAACAAGGTTTTGAAATCACGAATATTGTAGATTATACTTCGGCAGAAGAGGATGGTTTTTTCTTAGAAGGCACTGGCAGTATTGCTTTAGACCGAACCAATAAAAAAGCCTATTGTGCGCTATCTGATAGAGCAGATGAAGAATTATTTATCGAGTTTTGTGAAGATTTCGATTATTTTCCAGTTATTTTCAATGCTAATCAATCTGTTGATGGTAAAAGAATGCCTATTTACCATACAAACGTTATGATGTGCATTGGCGAAAATTTTGCAGTAATTTGTGCTGATACGATTGACAATAAAAAAGAACGTAAAATGGTTTTAGACCATTTAAGTAATGATGGTAAGGAAATCATCAGAATTACAGAAGCTCAAATGCATCAATTTGCGGGGAATATGTTGCAAGTGATGGGTGCTAAAGGAGAAGCTTATTTGGTAATGAGTTCTACAGCCTTCCATAGTCTAACTCCTGAACAAGTAGAAAACATAAATAAACACTGCCAAATCATTCATAGCTCTTTAGAAACTATTGAAACTTGTGGTGGTGGTAGTGCACGTTGTATGATGGCAGAAGTGTTTTTACCGAAGAAATAATTGAAAGTTGAAAATGTCATCTGTTTTCATAAGGATGTAAAATTTAAAATTAATAAAAATAAAAAAATCAGGATTGAATTAATTCAATCCTGATTTTTTTTAAAACTTACACACTTTATGTTTTGACCCCTATAAAACAAGAGTAATTTTATCCCTTTAGCCTTTGAAAAATTTAATTTTCAATTTTTCAATTTCATTTTTCAACTATTTCGTATTTCTAATTTTGTACTTAATATTTTCAATTTTTCAACTATTTGCAATACCGCGAATCATACCTCCGAAAATGAAGTAGTGAAAGGGTACTATGCTGTACCAGTAAAGTCTTCCACGTAAACCTCTGGGTCTAAAAGTTGCTGTTTGGTGAAGGATGTTATTTTCGTCTATTCTAAATTCTAGCCAAGCCTCGCCAGGTAATCGCATTTCAGCAAAAAGGAGTAAACGTTTGTCTTTTTTATCGGCCAAAAGCACCCGCCAAAAATCTAGAGCATCACCAGCATAAATTTTATTGATATGGGTTCTACCTCTCCTTAACCCAACACCACCCGATATTTTATCGATAAAGCCTCTTATTTTCCAAAGCCAATTGCCATAATACCAACCTGTTTCTCCACCAATTTTCCAAATGTTATTTAGCACCCTTTCTGGATCAACGATTTTTAAAGTTTTTTTATCCGTTAATACGCCAAATTTCGGAACTTGAATAAATTTAGCTAGATTTTTATTGAACCGACCGCTCACCATACTGTCTTTCCAGCTACTGACTACTAAATTTTGTTCTATTTTTTTGAACGCCATATCTATGGCCTCGCGGTACGAGTATGGTTTTATACCTAATATTTCTTGGAGTCTTTTATCTTTAGCAACAACCTCCATTTTCATGCTATCCACCAAATTGGCCGCTAATTTATAAGATGTAGAAGTAACAAAATATAACCAATACGAGGAAAGTTTAGGAGTCATAATGGGTACTGTAACAATCCAATTTTTAAATCCTCTAGCGGCGGCATATTGGTGCAGCATTTCTTTGTAAGTCAATACATTAGGTCCGGCAATATCAAAAGAATCATTATAAGTTTTTTCGTTGCCTAACACCCCAGTTAAAAAACTAATAACATCTCTAATAGCAATGGGTTGTGTTTTTGTAAGTACCCATTTTGGCGTTATCATAAAAGGTAATTTTTCACATAGATCTCTTATAATTTCAAAAGATGAACTGCCAGAACCCACAATAATACCTGCTCTTAAAACGGTTAATTTAAATACACCTTGGTATAAAATATCTTCTACATTTTTTCTAGAACTTAAATGTTTTGAAAGTTTCTCGTCATTAACGATACCACTCAAATAAATTACTTGCTTTATCTTGGTTTGTGACATATAAGCATTAAAACTATGAGCAGTTTTTGCTTCTTTTTTATCAAAATCTTGCGTGGAAGAGCTCATAGAATGTACTAAAAAGTAGGCAGCGTCTATGTCTTTAGGTATTTTATTTTCTGCGACAGGTTCTAAAAAATCTATTTCAACAACGCTTATTTTAGCACGAGTTTCTTTATCCACAGAAAGTCTACTTTCATCTCGTACCAAACAAACAACTTCGTGTCCAAGTTCTAAAAGTTGTGGTAATAATCGCATTCCGATATAACCATTTGCACCTGTAAGAAGTATTTTCATTTGTTAAATGTGTTAGTTTTGTTGGTAGGAGCTAGAGGATTACAAACTAAAGGCTAATTTAAATTTTGTTTTTACTTTTAAAGATCTTCTATAGACGTAGGTGCATTATCTGCCTTATAGTCTAATATTTTTTTAAAAAATTTCTGAACCGCTTTTGTATCCGATTTTACTTTAACGAAATAATGATCTCTGTAAATAGAATATACAGAAGCTTCACCTTTGTAAATGGTTAATTTATAAAAGGGAATGATTAAGGCGTACGAATCTAATCGAGACCTGAAACCAACGATAATTCCTTTAGGGCGTAATTCAACATTACAAACACTCGTATTGTTATCTAAAATTAACAAATTATGAATTTCTGTGCTTGTTTGGGTGATGAATAGTTTCGGAGAGCCAATACCATTCATCTTAAAACGCTCTTTTAACGTAAAAGGTTTACCAAGCTCTTCATCAATTTTTCGAACAACGTCTTTGTCGTTATAAGATATATTGAGAAGCATAGCTTATAATTTTCTATTTATAGGTACTTTTTTTCCGTCAACTCGTTGTGCGAGTAGCTGGGCTTTTTTGTGAGAATCATCATCTTTATCCTCAAAATTTATAAACTCTTTAAAAGCGATGATCATTTCTTGAAGTACTTTTTTTAAAGAATTTTGTTGATTATCTTCTTGGTAATTTATCATTTTCCAATTTTTCTTATAAAGTTAAGCAAATACATCGGCATAAATTCTTAACGTACTATTAAAAGCACAAAAAATGATTAGTTTTGCAGGCTAATATGTACGTTTACTATGAATATTCAAGATCTTTTAGAAACTAAAGTTAAAGAAGCTGTTTTACAGGTATTTGAGGCAAGTTTGCCAACAGTAGAATTTCAACCAACTAGAAAAGAATTTGAAGGTGATGTTACCGTGGTTATTTTTTCTATGCTACGTGTTGTAAAAGGTAATCCTGTACAAATTGGTGAGAAAATTGGGGCGTATTTAGTAGATCAAGTAGCAGAAGTGACTTCTTTTAATGTGATTAAAGGTTTTTTAAACTTAGTGATAAGCGATAGTTTTTATCTAACCAGTTTTGCAGCGATTAAAAATGATGATTCTTTTGGTAGTGTTAAAACCAATGCAGAAGATGCCGTTATGGTCGAATATTCTTCACCAAACACAAACAAACCTTTACATTTAGGGCACATTCGAAACAATTTATTAGGATATTCGGTTGCTGAAATTTTAAAAGCGGCAGGTAAAAAAGTCTACAAAACACAAATTATCAATGATCGAGGCATCCATATTTGTAAAAGTATGCTGGCTTGGCAGAAATTTGGTAAGGGCGAAACTCCAGAAAGTACAGGGTTAAAAGGAGATAAATTAGTGGGTAATTACTATGTAACTTTTGACAAGGTTTACAAAAAAGAAATAGCAGATTTAGTTGAAATCGGAACAGATAAAGCTTTGGCTGAAAAAGAAGCGCCTATTTTACAAGAAGCACAACAAATGCTTTTAAAATGGGAAGCTGGCGATGAAGAAGTGGTAGCCCTTTGGAAAAAAATGAACCAATGGGTGTACAAAGGTTTTGAAGTTACTTATAAAAATTTAGGGGTAGATTTTGATACCTTGTACTACGAAAGTGACACCTATTTATTAGGTAAAGATGTTGTTGCCGCAGGTTTAGAAAAAGGCATTTTTTTTAGAAAAGATGATGGTAGTGTTTGGATAGATTTAACTGACGACGGATTAGACGAAAAAATAGTGTTGCGTTCTGATGGTACTGCGGTGTATATGACACAAGATATAGGTACGGCTATTCAGCGAGTAAAAGATTATCCTGATGTTGGTGGTATGGTGTATACCGTTGGTAACGAGCAAGATTATCACTTTAAAGTCTTGTTTTTAATTTTAAAGAAATTAGGATTTTCATGGGCTGATAATCTATTCCATTTAAGTTACGGAATGGTAGATTTACCCAGTGGAAAAATGAAAAGTAGAGAAGGTACTGTAGTAGATGCTGACGATTTAATGGCGGATATGGCGACTACAGCCGGAAATATTGCAGAGGAATTAGGAAAACTTGAAGGGTATTCTGCGGATGAAAAACAAGCACTATACCAAATTATAGGTTTAGGAGCTTTAAAATATTATATCTTAAAGGTAGATCCTAAAAAACGGATTTTATTTAACCCAGAAGAGTCTGTCGATTTTCAAGGAAACACAGGGCCATTTATTCAATATACCTATGCCAGAATACAATCTATATTAAGAAAAGCATCTGAATTAAATTTAGATCAGCATGTTTCGGTATCAGAATTGCATCCAAAAGAAAAAGAATTATTGAAACAATTACAGTTGTACCCAGAAACTATTCAATTAGCAGCAGCTAATTTTAGTCCGGCTTTAATTGCAAATTACACCTATGATTTGGTGAGAGAATTTAATTCGTTTTACCAGAATGTTTCTATTTTAGGCGAAGAAGATCAGGCTAAAATAGCCTTTAGGGTACAATTGGCTCAAAAAGTGGGTGATGTAATAGCTTCAGCTTTTAAATTACTAGGTATAGAGGTACCAGAACGAATGTAAAAATATATAATAAAAATACTACATAAAAAAGACCGCCATTTGGCGGTCTTTCTATTTTGAGTTAGTTGTAAAGATAATAGGTAATTATGCTTTCTCTGCTCTTGAAGCAACCGCAGCCGCATAAACAACAAGACCGAAACCAATTTTATTGATGGCATCACCAATGTTATAAATAACATCCATGTTTAAGCCCCAAGTACCTACGGCATCATACCATCCTGGTGTACCTGCCATATAACCTAAAGGATAAATAGCCCATCCTACAAGTACGAACCAACATAAAGTTTTGTGTGCTTTTAAAACTGCACCACCAGCTGCTTCTGCCAATTTTTTTGCACCACCAAACCAAATTTCGTACACAATGTAGAAATAAGCAAGGCCTGAGAATAACCCCCAAACAGCTGGCCCACTGCCTGTAGTGTAGATTGCTTCACCAGCATATCCGGTCACTAACATGATAACAGAAGCGAGAATTAGTTTCCACATTAATGATGGTTTTGCTCCCGCTACTTTTAAGATAAGATAGAACTCAACACACATTAATGGAACAGTTAGCGTCCAATCTACATATCTGAAAAATGTTGGCGATTCTCCAACTACTGCCCAGTAATCTCTCATATAAAAATAATGTACTGCTGCAATAAACGTAATGATACCAGAAATTAAGATGGAAGTTTTCCATTTTCGATCAAAATCATTCATTGTAAAAAAGAAAAAAGCGGATGCTGCCATCATGGCCATGCAACCCACAAAAAAAGTAAAACCTACATAATCATCAGTAGCCATTTTGGACACTAACGAAATTGAATTAAGAAAATTTACCATAGTTTAAGTTTTTTAGATTAATTTTGTTTAATAATAACATCACAAAGTTAAACAATAATTACATAATAAAAAAGTATAAAAGTTAAACATTATGAAAAATAATAAGATTATTTTTTCGAATTTGAGAAACAAAGCCTTAATTGGGACTTTTTTCTTTTTGTGGTTAGCTATTTTCTCAGAAGAATATATAGAAAATATCTTTGCTTATTTGCTCATATTAAGTTTTGGAATTATTCATGGCGCTAATGATATAAAATTAATAGAAAAAGTAGGTGGTTTTAAAGCAGCTGATTTTTTAAAGTTAACCGTTTATTATTCCGTTTTTATTCTCTTTAATTTTATGTTATTTTATTTTGTACCCAGCTTAGCACTATTGCTTTTTGTGTTATTTAGTGGCTACCACTTTGGAGAACAACATTGGATTTCAAAAATAACTGGGTCTCTTGCGTTGCGATCTGTTTTTTTTCTATCCTATGGTTTATGTATTCTTTTTTTACTTTTTAATGCGCATCATACTTTAGTAGATGAAGTGATATATAACATTACAAGCATTGCAATGCCAGATAAGTTATATTTAATTGCTTTTGTTTTAAATGGAGTTTTGGCATTAGTTTTGTATATCATTCTCAATTTTAGAAGCTTAATTATTTCTGATTATGTAATAGAGTTATTTTTGATTCTAGTATTTTTTATCGTTTTTAATACAGCTTCACTTCTATGGTCTTTTACTATTTATTTTATTTTGTGGCATTCTATCCCATCTTTGGTAGATCAAATTATATTTTTGTATGGGAGTTGTACTAAAAAAAATATTTTAAAATATGTTAAGTCTTCTTTTTTTTATTGGATTTTTGCAGTGATTAGTTTGGGGGTAGCTTTGTTTTTTTTAAAGGATACTTTTGAGCAGTCGCTGGCTTTATTCTTTTCTTTCTTAGCGGCAATAACTTTTCCACATGTTATTGTGATTAAAAAGTTGAATAATTCTTAGAGCTATCTAAAACGTAGCCTGAACCTTGATATATGATTTTTTTTTGAAGACCTTATTATAGGTTTAAATCTTCCCGTAATTTTAAATTTGATAGGTATATTTACAAGCTATAGAATTATATCATAGCGGTTCAACTATTTAATTATTGAATTACTAAAATACATTTAAAAAGCCGCATAAATGGTACTAAGTATTTTAATCTTATTTATTGTTAGTGCTTATATTTTCTATACTTTTTACGATGCTTATCGTTTTTTCTTTGGAAAACTAGACCCACTAACCATTTCTGAGAAGAAAATTATTTTGAATAATTTTCCTGTTTATAGAAAACTTTCTTCGCTTCAAAAACAAAAGTTCGAATACCGTATAATACGTTTCAGAAAAGATAAGCAGTTTGTTTTTAATGGATTAATTCCGCGTCAAGAAGAAATGGCTTTGCTTCTAAGTGCTACGGCAACCATGTTAACACTCGGAATGAAAAATTACAAAATTCCGGCTATTCATCGCATTATTATTTATCCCGATGCCTATTATTCTAAAATAAACAGGCAAAACCATATAGGCGAGTATAATCCGGGCTTAAAAACGATTGTTTTTTCTGCCAAACATTTAAAACAAGGTTTTGAATACCCGAATGATAATAAAAACTTGGGAATACATGAATTTGCACATGCTTTAAGTTTCAATGCGCTATTCGCGAAAAGATCTTTGGAATCTATAAAATTTAAAAAAGGATTGCATGCCATAAAAGTACTTTTTAATTCAGCCGTATTTAAGAAAGAGCTAAGCGAAAAAGAATACTTTAGGTCTTACGGTACAACAAATGTACACGAGTTTTTTGCAGTGGCTGCCGAAAATTATGTAGAAACACCAGCAGTATTTTATTGCGAATTCCCAGAACTTTACACTATTATTAATAACATGCTTAATTTTGATTTTGATAAACCGTAATTTGCCTAGAAAAATACTCTAAAACTAACATTAGGAGTAATTCCTAAAGATACATTTTCTATAGTTTCAATCTCGTTTGCATCATTTAACCTGTAATAGGTATTCAAAATATTTCTTTTATTTAAAATATTTAAAACTGATGCACCCATCGTTGCTTTTATTTTTTTAGTTAGATTAAAATCATACAATAAAGAAGCATCGGCCCTTATATAGTCTGAAACCCGACTGCTATTGGCACTACTGTAATTAATAACAAATGGGAATGTATCGGTATTTATAGTATTAGCACCTTCTTGTGGTTCTGTAAATGGGCGACCAGTTCTATAATTTAATCCTACTCCTAATTTTAAATGATTATACGTATAGGTACTCGCAAAAGTAAGCGTGTGGGCAATATCTAAATTGTTCGGAAAACTTGCAGGCGTAAGGCTGTTAAAACTGTAAGTGTTGTTGTTATAGGTATAACTAAACCAATTACTAATTGTTTTTGTTTTTTGATTAATTAGAAATTCTAATCCGGTTACGGTATAGGTGCCAATTTCTCCATTAAACTGGTCTTCATTTTGAAATCCTTGGGTTAAAGTACTGATACCATTTACATATTTATAAAAACCCTCTAAACCAATGTATAATTTCTGTTTATCATAACTAACGCCAACCGATGTTTGTTTACTTTTTGTGATCGGTAAAGTTTCTTCGTCTGCTAATACCCATCTTCTTTTTTCAATCCCTAAAAAGTTTTGTTTTAAATCAATTACTTGGTTGGTCGTCTGGTTTTTAAATTCTCCTTGAAAATTTATGTTTAGAGCCTCTGCAATTTGGTAATTAGCATTAACCCTAGGCTCTAAAAGTATTTTTTGAAAGGTATCAATGTTTTCAATATAATTGGCTCTTACTCCAGCGCGACCCCAAAGTTTTTTATTGTCAGAGGTATATTCAAATTCAGAAAATAAAGCTTGTGTTCTAATAACTCCTTTTGTGTTGCTTCTAAAAGGAGGTTGTGTAACGTTGGTGAAATTAGTAATACCAACTTCGTTAAGTTGATATCCGTTATGCCAGTTTAATTGTTGAGAAAAATTATAGGAAGAACTAAAATGAAGCGCAGTTTCGAATACTTCATTGCGTTGCGATAGTTCTTGAATGGTGTTGGCTAAAAGATTTTCAGAATCTAAAGTATAGCGTGTGTAGTACATATTCAAATGCGTCGAAAAATCGGAGTTCCACTTACTGACTAAATTGGTGCCAATTGAAAAATTAGTTTGTGTTAAGTTACTATTTGTAATTTCAGCGCTAGTCGTATTCTCTTCTTCATAATCGAGTAAATTAGTCATGCTAATAAAGCTAAATCTTAGCTTTTGCCGATCGTTAATATCATATAAGAGTTTCCCCGTAAAATCGTAAAAATAAAAATCTTCATTATTGCGTAATTCATCAGTACTAATTTGGTTAATAACTTCAGAATCTTGAAAAGCTCTTTCGAAAAAACGAGTGTAGGTTGGTGTATTTATAAGATCAGTAAAAGAACGTCTTCCAGAAAACTGAAACCCTATTTTGTTCGTTAAAGGAATTTGTCCAAAAACATCGGCACTAATAAAATTCATTCCAAGACCTCCAAAAACAGTATCTGATACTATATTTTTTGATTCCATTTGTATCACACTACTTATGCCGTCTCCGTAAGCAGCACTGGTGCCATTTTTTATAATAGTAACCTTATCAGTTAAGTAAGGATTAAATGCAGATATTAAACCAAAAAAATGTCCAGATTGGTACATTTTAATGCCGTCCCAAAGTATTAAATTTTGATCGTTAGTACCACCTCGCACATTAATATCAGAAACAGTCTCATCAATACTTTTAATGCCGGGTAGGGCTTGAACTGTTTGCAAAATATCTGGTTCAATAAGACCTGGAAGTATGCCAAAATTGTTTGTTTTTAAGATGATGCTGGCGTCTTGTTGTTTTTTAAGTCCTGTAGTTAAAAAATTGTAAACGATTACCTCAGTCAGTTCTTGGTAGACTAGTGAGAGTTTTATGGTTTTACAAGCAGTGCTGCTGGCTAGTTCGGCTGCATTTATAAAAAAAGGCTTAAAGCCTATATGTTGAATTTTGAACACGTCTTTTGGTGAGATGTTGCTTATTTCAAAACGTCCATCAACAGTACTAATTGTTGCTTTATTTTTTTCTATACTAGTGATCGATGCACCTTCTAAACCTTTTTCAAAATTGTCTACAATAATTCCGCAAACATTAATAGTAGTAAGCGTTATGGTATAGTAGCGTTCGTTAAGTTGTTGAATTGTTAACTGCGTTTGTGTTTTAATATCTTTTAAAATATCGACCAAGTTTTCAGAACTTGGTGTAATTATCTTAATATTTTGCAGGTCTTTATCTGCATAAGAGAATTTAATATTGTGAGTGCGTTCAAGTTGTTCTAAATAACTAGTTAAGAGCCAGTAAGAATCTTTTTTTTCTTGTGCGAGACTCCAAAAAGAGCTTAAAATTAGAAAGAAAACTAAAACTAAACCAACATAGTTATGGTGTGTTTTCAGCATATAAAGACACATTATTTTCTGCTATGGTAAACTTAATTTGGTTGGGCTCACAAATACTACGAAGAGCAAGCTCTAAGTCGTTATGACTAAAACTACCTGTAAATAACGTATTAGTATCGATATTTTTTGTATCGATAGTAATGTTAAATTGTCGTTCTAGTTCCGCTAAAACAAACCGTAACGGAATACCTTTAAAGGTACTTTCTTTCCTTAGCCAAGTAGGTTCTAAGGTATCTGGTATTCCCATCGCTGTAAATTTATTATCGATTACTACAAAAGAAAAGCCAGAAGGTAGTTTTGTAGTTTCGTCTTTAAATTGAACACTTACCAAGCCTTCAAAACAGGTTACCTCAAAAAAGTTTTCTGTGCTTTTTACATTAAACTTAGTGCCTAGAACTTGAACTAAACCTTGTGCTGTTTCCACAGTAAATTGTTGACCTTTTGCTACCTTAAAAAAGGCTTCTCCACTTAATTTTAAAGTACGTTTGTTGACCCAGTTTTTCTTAGAGTATTTTATTTCAGATACAGCATTTAAAACAACCTCAGAATTATCTGGTAATAAAATCAAAGTATTTTCTGCAATAGCGGTGGTAATAATTTCATTTTGTGAATTAAAATAAAAATAGGATCCAGTTAGGAGTAGGGCTATGGCAGCAGCGATTCGCATCCATTTTTTAATCGGACTCAATTTTATAAGCTTACTACTTTGTGCTTTTTTCTTTAGTTTGCTTTCGGCTAAAGCATTTTCCACATCAAAATCAGGAGCTTTTAAACGCTCTGTAGTGCTAATAATTTTTTGATACGAAGCAAACTCGTCCGACTTTTTAAAAGTCGCGAGTTCTTCTTCTGTTAATTCATTATTAAGCCATTTGGCTAAGTAATTTTCTTGCATAATATATGCTTATAGTATTAGAACAATTTGTTTTTTAAAAACCCTACTTTTTTCAGTCGAAAGTCGAAAGTCGAAAGTCGAAAGTTTCTGGTTTCTGGTTTCTGGTTTCTGGTTTCTGGTTTCTGGTTTCTGGTTTCT
>JANQTG010000131.1:51043-56680 GCA_030731855.1 Cellulophaga sp.
GGTTTCTGGTTTCTGGTTTCTGGTTTCTGGTTTCTGGTTTCTGGTTTCTGGTTTCTGGTTTCACCTGTTAAAAAAAGCGAAGCTTTTTTTAACCATCAACGAACAACCAACCTTGAACTTTAAACCCGAAATCTGAAACATTTTTTTATCATCAACCATCAACTAAATCAACGAATTCCCTCAATCTTTTCTCGCAAGGTTTTCAGCGCTAAATGCATTCTTTTTTCTATCGCTTTAATACTCACATTTTCCATTTCGGCAATTTCGGCATATTTTTTACCATCAATTCTGTTGAGTAAAAAAGTAGTTCGTTGGTTTTCTGGCAAATCTGCCAAAGCTTTATCTAATTTTTCTTGAAATTGCTTTTCTTCAAATAAAAACTCAGGCGATTCATTCGATACTTTTAAGGTGTTATCAGCATATTTTAAGCGTACCTTTTCGTACTTTAAGACGTTGAGGTATAAATTGTTTGCTATAGTGTACACGTACGATTTTGCTTTCGGTGGTGTTACTTTAGCACAATTTTCCCATAACTTCAAAAAAGCTTGCTGAACAGCATCATATGCTTTCTCCTTATTCCCGAATTTATAATATATATAGTTAAAAATCGTTTTAGAATGAGTTCTAAACAGCATGTCATAAACGGCTTCGTTACATACATTATCATCTTTGCTACTCATACTTCAAGAGTTTTGTCAAATATATTTCAAAAATAATTAACCTTGGCGGTAGGGTATTTTAAAAGTAAGTTGTTTCAGAAGTGTAAAACAAATAAAAAACCCAGTCCATTATGAAAAATGTATTTAAAAATATTGCAATAACTAGCCTACTTGTTCTTGCAATTCTATTTAGTGCTTGCCAAAGTGAGTTCGAAGAATTACCAAACTCTGAAGAACAAACCAGTATTAAAGCAAATTCTACGGCTGCAACTTTAATTAAACAGGCCACCTCCAATGACGGTTCTTTCGATAATATTGTAGACGGTTCTAGTTGTATTGCAATTCAATTTCCGTATTCGGTAAAAGTTAACGGTATAGAAATTACCTTAGATAGTATCGAAGATTTAGAATTAATTGAAGATATTTTAGATGAACTTGATGGCAATAGTGATTTGCTCGATATTATTTTCCCTATCAAAATAACCTTAGCAGACTTTACAGAAATCACTATTAACTCAATTAATGATTTAGAAGTTATTGTTGAAGACTGTTTAGAAGGTGGTGATGATGATGATATTGAATGTATTGATTTTGTGTATCCTATAAACTTTTTCACTTTTGATATTAATAATCAAAGAACAGGAACGGTAAAAGTAGAAAGTGATAAACAATTACGAAGATTTTTTAATGATTTAGCAGATGATGCTATTGTAAGTATAGATTTTCCGGTAGAATTAAAATTATATGATGGCACGAAAATCACCGTAAATAACAATAGAGAGTTAGAAGAAGCATTGAATAGTGCTAAAAATGCCTGTGATGAAGATGATGATAATGATTATAACGATGACGATTTTGATAAAGAAGCCTTAGACAATTACCTAGCGGAATGTACTTTTATAGTTCGTGAGGTTAAAAGAGAAGGAAATAATTTAACAGAAGATTATTTTGAGTACACACTGGATTTCAATGAAGACGGTAGTGTTATAACTTTGGATAGACTTGGAGGTAGTATGGAAGGTATTTGGAGCACTAAAGAAGGTGATAATGGCGTAGTACTTACTTTAAATTTTAATACTTTGGCCGATTTTTCTCTAGAATGGACGGTGTATGAAATTGGGAAAGATAAAATTAAGCTTTACATAAATAATGAAAATAAAATTGTCTTAAACCGTAATTGTGAGTTTAATTTTAATATCATAGAGCGTTTAACAGCTACTTTCAAAGAATGTAATTGGGATATTAAGAATCTTATCGTAGCGAATGACAGTATTTCAGGCATTGATAACTATCAGTTAAATTTTAAAGATAATAAGCTCGTTACATTGATTAAAGAGGATGGTACTGAATCAGAAGGTACTTGGGAGATAAAACGAAACGAACAAAATATTTTAATTATGGCCTTAGATATGCCTGGGGAGCCCAATTTGAGTTTGAATTGGTCACTTAGGGAAGTCACTAACGATCGCGCGTTGTTTAGAAGCTCTGGTTCTGAGGGCTACGAATTGTCTCTTGAAAGAGATTGTGATGATGGTTCTAAAATTTGTACAGAGGCTTACATTAGCGATGTATTGCAAAACTGTAAATGGAAAATTACTAATGAAGACGGTACATTTTTTCAAGATTTAGAAATTGACTTCTCGAATAGAAATATTCATGTCCATAATCCTAACGGAACGGTGGTTGATGAAGGAAACTGGGAGCTTTTTGGTACCAAGTTAAGGTTCAATAATTTGAGTATGACGCTAGCTAATTACATCGGTGATTGGGATATTATCGAATGTGGAGACGGATTCTTTAAAATAAAAAGAGGTGAAGAAATAATTAAATTAAGTAAAGTGTGTGATTAAGTGTATTTAATTGCAGGGTATAAACATAAAAAGGCAGCTTATAAAGTTGCCTTTTTTGTGTTTATATTTTTTCACATCTAAGTGCCTATTTACCGTTGTTATTATTAAATTTGCACTTCTTGATAATACTGTAAAACTATGTTTGATAATTTAAGCGAAAAGCTAGATAAAGCACTTCATGTTCTAAAAGGACATGGGCAAATCACTGAAATTAATGTTGCTGAAACTTTAAAAGAAGTCCGTAGAGCTTTATTAGATGCCGATGTCAACTTTAAAATAGCCAAAGAATTTACAAACAAGGTTAAAGAAAAAGCTTTAGGTCAAAATGTGCTAACATCTTTACAACCAGGCCAATTAATGGTGAAACTGGTTAAAGACGAACTGACCACATTAATGGGTGGTGAAGCAGAAGGTATTAATTTATCGGGCAACCCATCTGTGATACTAATGTCTGGTTTACAAGGTTCAGGTAAAACTACTTTTTCAGGTAAACTAGCCAATTATTTAAAAACTAAAAAAACTAAAAAGCCATTATTGGTTGCTTGTGATGTATACAGACCAGCAGCGGTAGATCAGTTGCATGTAGTTGGTGATCAAATAGGAGTTGAGGTATTTTCTGATCGTGGAAATACAGACCCTGTAGCTATATCAAAAGCTGGTATCGCGTACGCAAAAGCGAATGGTCATAATGTGGTTATTATAGATACAGCAGGTCGTTTGGCAGTTGATGAACAAATGATGAACGAAATTGCAAACGTTCACAAAGCCATTCAACCACAAGAAACACTTTTCGTTGTGGATGCTATGACAGGGCAAGATGCAGTAAATACAGCAAAAGCGTTTAACGATATTTTAAATTTTGACGGTGTTATTTTAACCAAGTTAGATGGTGATACTCGTGGTGGTGCTGCTATTTCGATTAAATCCGTAGTCAATAAGCCTATTAAATTTATCGGAACCGGAGAAAAGATGGATGCTATTGATGTGTTCTACCCTGCTCGTATGGCTGAACGTATTTTGGGCATGGGTGATGTTGTCTCTTTAGTAGAAAGAGCACAAGAACAGTTTGATGAAGAGGAAAGCCGAAAGTTACAGAAGAAAATAGCAAAAAATCAGTTTGGTTTTGATGACTTTTTAAGTCAGATTCAGCAAATCAAAAAAATGGGTAGCATTAAAGACCTTATGGGAATGATTCCTGGAGCTGGTAAAGCATTAAAAGGATTAGATATTGAAGATGATGCGTTTAAACATGTAGAAGCTATTATTCATTCTATGACGCCATTAGAGCGCTCAACACCATCAAAATTAGATGCTAGCAGAAAAAAAAGAATTGCAAAAGGTAGTGGTAGAAATATTCAAGAAGTAAACCAATTACTGAAACAATTCGACCAAATGAGTAAAATGATGAAAATGATGCAAGGCGGTGGTGGCAAAAAAATGATGCAAATGATGGGCGCTATGAAAGGGATGAAGTAATTTTTAATTAAAAATGAATAATTAATAATTTCAAGTATCAAGTTCAAGACCAAAATAAGGTAATTTACAAAGAAAAAATACGAAATTAAAATTACGAAAAAGATCAATGTTAAAAAACTTGAAAGCTTAAACTCGAAACAAACTATCAACTATAAACGAACAACTAACAACCATCAACAAACAACGAAATGCAATTACTAGACGGTAAAAAAGTATCTAACGAAATTAAAGAAGAAATAGCAGCTAAGGTGGCTAAAATGCGTGAGCGTGGAGAAAAGGTACCACATTTAGCAGCAATATTGGTTGGGAACGATGGTGCAAGTTTAACCTATGTAGGTAGTAAAGTAAGGTCTTGCGAACGTGTAGGGTTCGAATCTACGTTAGTTAAAATGCCAAGTACCACTTCTGAACTAGAGCTTTTAAGTAAAATTAAAGAACTCAATGAAGATGAGAATATTGATGGGTTTATTGTTCAATTACCTTTACCTCCTCAAATAGATACTCAAAAAGTATTATTAGCCGTAGATCCTGATAAAGATGTAGATGGTTTTCATCCTATGAATTTTGGAAAAATGGCTTTGGATATGAGTACATTTATTCCTGCAACCCCATTCGGAATTTTAGAGCTTTTAGAGCGTTACAATGTAGATACAAAGGGCAAGCATACTGTTGTTATCGGGCGGAGTCACATAGTAGGCAGACCCATGAGTATTTTAATGGGTCGTAAAGGTTGGCCTGGGAATTCTACGGTTACCTTAACCCATAGTCACACTAAAAATATCACTCAAATAACCTCTCAAGCCGATATTATTATTTCAGCCCTAGGCGTTCCGAACTTTTTGAAAGCTGAAATGGTCAAAGATGATGCCGTTGTTATTGATGTAGGAATCACAAGAGTTGCTGACGATACAAAAGAAAAAGGCTATTATATTACAGGCGATGTTGATTTTGAGAATGTGAGCAAGAAAGCATCATTTATTACTCCAGTTCCCGGTGGTGTAGGACCTATGACCATTGCTATGTTGTTAAAAAACACTTTATTGGCAAGAGAACGCCATAGAAGCAGAAAATAACTCGAAAGAAATTTCGTTATTATTAAAACCGAATTTTCTTTTTTTAGTTTATTAATCTAAAGCAGAATGAATTTAAGTTTAGAACCTTTTTTTAATAATTCATTACATTTACTTTGTATTGCTGGTTTTGATGGGTATTTTAAAAAAGTTAATCCTGCGCTAGTAAGTCTTTTAGAATATACGGAAGAAGAATTATTTTCTAAAAAAATAAGCGAGTTTATTTTCGAGGAAGATCGGAATTTAACAAATGGATTTCGTGAAAGTTTGATACGTGGAACTCCACTTTTAAATTTCGAAAATAGATATAAAAGTAAGTCTGGAAAAATTATTTGGATCAATTGGACTTCTATTCCATTGATACACGAGCAATTAATATATGCTTTAGCGAAAGACGTTACGTATAAAAAACAACTAGAACTAGAACGCTCGTCAGAATTTTTAAAATTAGATAAGAAAAATCAAAACTTAAAAACATTAAATTACAAGACTTCTCACGATTTACGTTCTCCTATCAATAATATTTTGGCGCTTACTAATTTATTAAATTTAGATACGGTAGTGGATGATGATAATCTACAA
>JANQTG010000131.1:56780-93011 GCA_030731855.1 Cellulophaga sp.
GGCGCTTACTAATTTATTAAATTTAGATACGGTAGTGGATGATGATAATCTACAAATTCTAAAACTTATCAAAACATCAGCACAGGGTTTAAAGAACTCTTTAGATACATATATTGATCATTTGAAATTAGCAGACTCAGCAGAAATTATGTTGAAAGAGGTAAGTTTCGATGAAGTTTTAAGTGAAGTTCAAGATACCATTAGCGCGTTAATTCAAGCATCAGAGGCTAAGTTTATTGTAGATTTTTCAGCATTACCAACTGTTTTATTTAACTATCCTTATTTAGAAAGTATTTTTTTGAACTTCATTAGCAACTCCATAAAGTATGCAAAACAAAATGTTGCTCCAAAAATAGAGATTAGCTCAAAAATTGTAAATGGAAAAAAAATACTCATTTACAAGGATAGCGGTTTAGGATTTGACATGAATCGCGTAGGAGATAAAATTTTCGATTTACATCAAGGATTTCATGGCAATCAAGATAGTAAAGGTGTTGGCTTATATTTAGTAAGAAATCAGGTAACTAAATTAGGAGGAAAAATTACTGCTGAAAGTCATGTAAATGTAGGAACTACTTTTACGATTACTTTTAAATAAATTTGTAAATAAAAAATTTCTAAGTAATTACTTCGCAAATAACTGTCCCATATCTTTAAAAGCTTTAAACTCTAAAGCATTTCCCGCAGGATCTAGAAAAAACATGGTGGCTTGTTCGCCCACTAAACCTTCAAACCTGATGTAAGGTTCGATAACGAATTTTACGCCTTTATCTTTTAGCTCTTTCGAAAAGGACTTGAAAACATCCCAAGGTAAAACTACACCATAATGTGGCACAGGAACATCATGACCGTCTACAGGGTTGTGATGCACAGAGGCTGTCTCGTTTTTTGGTTTGTAGTGAATCACTAATTGATGTCCAAATAGACTAAAATCTACCCAATGATCGCTACTTCTCCCTTCTTCGCAATTCAAAATTTCACGGTAAAATGTTCTGCATTCCGCCAAATTATGAACAGGAATTGCGATATGAAAAGGAGTAACTGCTGCCATAATTTATTTTTTGTTAAAAATAGTTTTTTATTCTGATTTCAAAAAATTTATAATCTCAAAATTCACATCGTCTTGATGCAATGAATGTCCTAGACCTTGCGTTTTTAATAAAGTACTATTTTGCCAATTTTTATGAATCCGTTCTGCGGCGCTAAACGGAGCAATGGTATCGAATTCGTCGTGAACTAGAAGTCCTTTTGTTGTCAATTCATCTGAAAATCTAGAAATAGAGAATTCCTCGATTCGAAAACCAAATGTTTGATTAAAATAGTGGTCTAAACTTTCTAATACGGTATCGTTAAATTTTAGAAGGTTTTGATAATACTGCATAATTTCAGAAAGTTCAGACGGCGATCCTAGAGAAACAATTTTTTCAATGCTGTTTTCTGGATTTTTGTATTGATGATACAAACCAGTCATGCCACCCATCGAATGACCAATAATATAATTGGGATTATATAGTTCAATCAACGCTTCTGAACAGGAAGTATATAGTGGTACATTTAATAGTTTTCCTGAAGAGTTACCATGTGCCGGGGCGTCAATAGCAATAATATTGAAATCTTCCTTCTTTAAAAACTCGATTAAATTTTTCCATCTGTATGCGTTACTTTCCCAGCCATGTAATAACAACACGGTTTCTTTATTTCCTTTCCAAGTATACGTCTGTATTTGGCTATGGCTCGTATTTACGATACCACTTTTAGCTTCGTTTAAAAAGCTTTTTTGATGATCTAAAATAGCGCCTTTTCTTGGGGATGAAAATAACTGAAAAGCTTTTTTTGCGGCACTTTCCTTGGAGAATACCGCAAGAGCATTAAAGTAACTTCCATAGGCTAGGGGTAATAAAGCTTTTTTAATTTTATTCATGAACTATTCTTCTTCTCTATGTACTTTTTCAAAGTCAAAAGCGGGAATACAAATGGCGAGATACTCGCATGCCTCTTCAAACGGATTTGAATATTGAACTCTAGTATTTTTTTCGATTTTAATTGACTGGCCTGCTTTTAAAATAATGATTTCACCATCTATAATAAATTGCTTTTTACCTTTGATAATAAAAGTGTATTCGACAAATTCTGGAGTTTGAAAAGGTTCACTCCAACCTGGAGGTGCCACCATTTTGGCAATACTTAAATTTTGGTCTTGAGTACTCGCTTTTCCAAAATGTTCTTCAATTACCTTACCATCAGTAGTTGGAACAATAAAAGGCGATTTTTGAAGGGTATATTTTTTCATTTTATATAATAAGTCGAAAAGTCCAATGTTAGTATGTTTAGGTTTAAAATCATATTCTATTTTTACGTAAAAATTTAAACCAGAAACTTTAAACTTTTTTCAAAACTAGAAACTCACTATTCCCATGCCAGCATCATATATTTTATCTTAGCGGTATCAGGTATTTGAACTTCTTCAATATTTAGGCTCGTATCGTATCTAAGACTTTCGGGTAATTCTTTTTTGTCGATGGTAAAATATAGTCCAGAATCTTTTGTAAGTATCAATACATTGTTCATAGAGGTTATGATTTTTTTTATACTGTACTTTTCTTTAATATCTTTAAAAGTACTATTCATGTTTAGTCCTTTATCAGTAGTGTACCGAACATCGTGAATACGAATATTTTCAATAGTCGATGTGGTATCTGTAGCGGGTGTTAAGGTTAATAAATGCAGTCCGCCTTTTTCGTATATTTCTATTTTTTGATAATTCAAATTAGGATTTATAATACTTTTTACAGAATCGTTTTGAACAGGAATTTCAGCGTTTAGGCTGTTTTTTAATTTCGGAATTCCGGCACCTGTTACAATAGAATCCTCAGCATAAATAGTTTCTAAATCGCTTATTTTAGTGTTTTTAGTTAACAGACCAATACTATCTTTATTGACTTTAAATTTAGGATTTTCTGTAGTACAATTGATAAAAAAAAGTGAAGTTGCAATAAGCGCAACAGAAAGAATATGTTTCATTGTAAATGATCTAGTTTTTTGTTTTAAGTCTATTTTTTATTATCGCATTACTTTTTTTAATACTCCTAAAACACCTCTAATAAACGTAGCACTTGTTAGTACTTTTAAAATAGGGTTTTGCCTTGTGCTAGTTGTTGTTCTTCGTGTTAAAGTTGTTTTTTTAGCAGAATTTTCTTCTTTTTCAGCCAATTCTTCTGCTTTGTCAATCTTTTTATTTAAAATTTCATAAGCACTTTCTCGGTCTATAATTTCATTGTACTTTGGGACTAATTTTGAATTGTCAATGACTTGTTTTAACTCTTTATCTGTTAAAATATCCATTCTGCTCATAGGCGCTCTAAGCATTGTTGCCGCTAACGGTGTTGGTCTTCCTTTTTCATCTAAAGCCGATATTAAAGCTTCACCTATCCCTAAAGAGGTAAGTACTTCTTTAGTATCATAAAATTCAGATTCCGGATAATTTTCTGCTGTTAGTTTAATTGCTTTTCTATCGCGAGCTGTAAATGCGCGTAATGCATGTTGTACTTTTAGTCCTAATTGCGCCAACACTTCATAAGGTACATCGGTTGGGTTTTGAGTAACAAAATATAAGCCAATACCTTTAGATCTAATAAGTTTTACAATACTTTCAATCTGGTTTAAAAGCGCTTTTGAAGCTTCATTAAATATTAGGTGAGCTTCATCAATAAACAATATTAAATTAGGTTTGTCGCTATCGCCTTGTTCTGGAAACGTATCATACACTTCGGCCAATAAACTCAACATAAAGGTGGAGAATAACTTAGGCCTATCTTGAATATCGGTGAGTCTTAAAATATTAATATAGCCTCTGCCATTAGAATCAACCCTAGTTAAATCTTGAACATCAAAAGATTTTTCACCGAAGAACAATTCTGCTCCTTGCTGCTCTAATTCAATTATTTTTCTCAGAATGGTGCCAGTAGAACTTGTGTTTATGCGGCCGTACTCTTTCGTAAATTCTTCTTTGCCTTCTTCCGTAGAATACTGCAATACTTTTTTGAAATCTTTTAAATCTAATAGTGGATATTTGTTATCATCACAATACTTAAATATTACGGCAACAATACCTTCTTGCGCTTCTGATAAATCTAAAATTCTAGAGAGTAAAACAGGGCCAAATTCTGATACGGTAGCTCTTAGTTTTACCCCATCTTGTTCAGACAGTGATAATATTTCTACAGGAAAACTTTTAGCTTCAAATGGTATTCCGATTTTCGCATGGCGTTCTTCAATTTTTGCATGGCCAGCGCTGGGTTGTGCCAATCCGCTTAAATCGCCTTTCAAATCCATTAGTAAAACAGGAATCCCTTTTTCAGATAAATTTTCGGCAATTACCTGAAGTGTTTTTGTTTTTCCAGTACCAGTGGCACCGGCAATAAGTCCGTGTCTGTTTAAAGTTTTTAGGGGGATTTTTACAAAAGCATTGGTGATGGTTTCGCCCTCAAAAATGGCAGAACCCATGGTAATATAATCGCCTTTTGTTGCGTATCCTTCTTCTATATGTTTAAAGAATTGGTCTTTGGTGCTCATTTTTAACTATAGTTTGCGTAAAAATAAGGTAATTTTATACAATTAGAATAATCAAAACTAAATTTCAATTTTTTAATTAAAAAGTACTTCTGTCATGAAAAGTTATTTTATTTTTTTTAGCCTATTATTTTTTTATTACAATACCGCGGCCCAGGATAAAACACCCGTTATTTATCACGAATCTCACGAAGTAAAAAAGCAAACAGCACCTTTTAGTGATGCGGTACAAGTTGGGAATCTATTTTTTTTATCAGGACAACTAGGAATGGATCATACCACCAGAACCTTAGTTGAAGGAGGTATTGTAGCCGAAACTACGCAAGCTATTAAAAATATTCAGGCAGTTTTAGAACATCATAAGATGGATTTATCGCATGTTGTAAAATGCACTGTTATTTTAAGTACTATGGATGATTTTGCCACATTTAATGAAATTTATAGTCAATATTTCACGAATAAGCCTGCAAGAACAACTTTTGCTGCCAGTGGATTAGCCCGAAATGCTAGCATAGAAATTGAGGTAGTTGCTGTTAAGGGGTAAATGATTACATAAATAGGTATAAAATTTTTCTGTATTGATATTTTTTTTGACGGAGTAAAAAAATAGTATTCTACGATCAGATTTATATAGTTTACGTAGCGTTATAAATTCTTATTGTATCTTTGCAAAATGTTAGCAAATGAAGTTTTGGCATTAGTCAATAAGGGGGAAATGCTCCCATTAATGGAGGAGTTTTATACCATTCAGGGTGAAGGTTTTCATAAGGGAACCGCAGCTTATTTTATTAGAGTAGGTGGTTGCGATGTGGGTTGCCATTGGTGTGATGTAAAAGAAAGTTGGAATGCAGAAACGCATCCGCCGACCGCTACACAAACCATTATTGATAATGCAGTAAAATATTCTGATACTATTGTGATTACAGGTGGTGAACCACTTACTTGGGATATGGGGCCTTTAACAGAAGGTTTAAAAGCAAAAAATCTTAAAACACATATTGAAACCTCAGGGGCGTATGCCTTAACCGGTATTTGGGATTGGATTTGTCTTTCCCCAAAGAAAAATAAGTTACCAGTTGGTAAAATTTATGATGTAGCTCACGAGTTAAAAATCATAATTTTTAATAAGCACGACTTTATTTTTGCCGAAGAACAAGCCGCTAAAACGAATAGTAACTGTATTTTGTATCTACAGCCAGAATGGAGTGTTCGAGATAAAATGGTGCCTTTAATTGTCGATTACGTAATGAAGAATCCTAAATGGAAAGTATCACTACAAACGCATAAATATTTGAATATCCCTTAGTTTGGTTGTCGGTTGACGGTTTATAGTTGTTGAAAAAAATGCGTTTTAAATTAATTAGAAAATAAAACAATTAGAATATTTTAAAACTCAACACTTAAACTTAACATTACCTCCCGCCATTTGCATCTAAATCTAACAAACACTCAACATCAAAATCAGGAACTTGACCATTTCTAGCCGTTAACATTTTACCCATTCCAGCTCCAAACTCTAATTCCGCTCGCATTAAGCAATTTGGCCTGTCGCAGTGCTTATTGCCAATTTCGTTTCCATCATCATCCGTTGTTATTCCTTCATGCGGGTTTACCATCTCTGAGCCTATATTTACAAGACCAAATAAATGTCCAAATTCGTGAATTAAGGTTGCTGTTTCTACTGTTGCAACAGAAATTAAAGAACTTTTACTCGCTAAATTTCTGATCGTAGATTCATAAATAACCATTGAAGTATTTCGGTACACTGCACCTAAGGTAACTAAATCTTCTTCAGGTTCGTCACTGTCAGAAGGTGCATCAGCAAAATAAATATAAACGGCTAAGGTTTTACCTTGATTAAAAGCTGTTCTATCTTTACGTTGTAAATCGTCAATTTCTTGTAAGGTTAATGTTTCTTTATTTGGAGATTCAAGCTCTTTGTACTCAATTTCGATGATTTCTTTAAACGTACGTTCCTTTAAAAACTCTACCAAATCGGCTATAGCGCCTACTGTAGGCCTAAACCCTCGAACATACCCTATTTCAATTTTTAATTTATCGAATTCATCATTAGATAAAAAATCGTTGGCAGAGTCTCCAATAGATCTGAAACTTGCGGCTCTATCTATAGGCTGATTAGCATCTTCATCGACATCTTTTTCAGTATTCGAATCTTTAGAACAGCTGAAAATTAAGACTAACATTAAAGTTAAAACGGAATAAATATTCTTTTTCATAATAAGCAATTTAGTGATAAAAAACACTGTCTGTAAATAACGAAACAAAAAAGTTTCTATTATGTATTTAGAGTAAGTTTAGCTAAAAAATCGAAATGTTCACCTTCTTTAATTAGTTCACAATTTAAATTATTGGCAATAGCGGCACGTTGTAAGGTATTATAATCTATATACAACCAATCAAATAAACTGCTTTTTTCTCCTTTATAGGTCATGCTAAAATTTACTTCTCCGTAATAGGTATTGCCATCAGGAATCCAATAACCGCCATCTTCATCTTCATCAAACATATAAATTATATCACTAGAATCTAGTAAAATTTGACCATTAGGCTTTAGAAGATTTTTTAAATGCATAAAAAAACGATTTAGGTTTGTTAGCTTCCCAACAATGCCGATACCATTCATCAGTAGTAGAAGTGTATCAAACCTTACATTTTTAAAATCATATAAATTAGTACAAACTGTATTTTTAATACCTCTCTTTTTACAAACCTCGATAGCACCTTCCGAAATATCTAAGGCAGTAACATGATGCTTTTTTTCTTGTAAATAAAGGCTATGGCTACCAGCTCCGCAACCAATGTCTAAAATAGTTCCTTTGCACAATTCTAATGCTTTTTGTTCTAATAGTGGCATAGCATCATAAGAACGAAATAAGTAGGGTAGCGGCATACTATCTTCTTCATCTAAAGAAGAAAATGTAGTAATATCAGAAGTGTAATTATTATTTTGATAATCTAAAACTGCTTTTCCGAAAATATCAATTGCCATTTAATTCGTATTTTGCAACAAAAATCAGTTATTTACAGCACTATAAAAAATAAAATACCTAACCATGAAATTAATACATCAACTCTCTATACTATTTTTGTTACTTACGCTGACAAGTTGCGCACAAGAAGCCACATTTTCAGAAGATGTGCTTACTTATGTTAAGAATAATGGTACAGCGAAGCAATACGAGTATGCTTATGATCAGCTTATAACTATGTTGTCTAGTCAGTTTCCAAAAACAGAAAGTAATGTTGAGGGTTGGGATTTTATGAATACCAATAAAGAAAAGTATGTTTCAGAAATACTGGTTTTGTTAGCGCCAGTTTACGAGAAAAATTTTTCGCACGAAGAGATAAAAAAAATGAATGAATTTTACCAATCCGAAGCAGGAAAGCAGCTAGTGGTCGATCGTTCTAAAATGTCTGAGGAACAAAAAGTGAGTTTAAACGATTTTTACAGTTCTGAAGTAGGAAAAAAAATTATTGAGAAGCAGCCTATTTTAACAAAAGAAATTGGAGTCGTTTCAGAAAATTGGAGTCGTGATTTGTACGAAACCGCCCTTAGTTTATTAAAATAATGGACGATTTTATTGCTAAACTGCCAAAGCTTGCCAAAGATAAACATGGCGAGAACAAAAAATTTTTTGCAAAATTAAAACAAAAACCGCCGAAGAATTTAGATTATGTAATGCAAGAATTACATGAAAGTGAATTTGAAAGAACAGATTGTTTACAATGTGCCAATTGTTGTAAAACCACTGGCCCACTTTTTACCAATGCTGATATAGAAAGAATTTCAAAGCACTTTAAGCAAAAACCACAACAATTTATTGCGGAATATTTGCGATTAGATGAAGAGAACGATTATGTATTGCAACAGGTACCTTGTACTTTTTTAGGGGCTGATAACTATTGTGGTATTTATGATGTTAGACCAAAAGCTTGTCGTGAATTTCCGCATACCGATCGTAAAAAATTTCAACAGATAAGTAATTTAACCCTTAAAAATGTGGCTATTTGCCCAGCAGCTTTTAACATTGTTGAAAAAATGAAACAGCACATAAAGTTTTAATTTTTTTGTACTTTTATTTTATGGAAGCACTACTTAATTATTTCGAAACAATTCCTTCACTACATAGATCTTTGTTGTTGGTAGGCGGAATTACTTTTTTTTGGCTTTTAGAAGGTGTTTTGCCTTTGGTTAAATTCTCTTACAAAAAGTGGGAACATGCAGTGCCTAACTTGTTTTTTACCTTAACAACCATAATTATCAATTTCGCTTTAGCTTTTTTGCTATTAAAAATAAGTGATTGGACGGTAGCTAATAATTTTGGCGTTTTACATTGGATCAGCTTGCCACTATGGGCATATATTTTGGTGGGTGTGTTGTTGATGGATTTTATTGGCGCTTATGTAGCCCATTACGTAGAGCACAAAGTAAAGCCACTTTGGATGATTCACTTAGTACATCATTCCGATCATAATGTTGATACTACTACCGCTAACAGACACCATCCGTTAGAAAGTATTATTAGATTTTCGTTTACATTATTGGCGGTCTTTATAGTTGGTGCGCCCATTGGTATTGTGATGTTGTATCAATCACTTTCTTTAATTTCTACCCAGTTTACACATGCGAATATAAAATTACCTAAAAAAATTGATGCAGCTATAAGTTGGGTATTGGTGTCACCCGATATGCATAAAGTGCATCACCATTATAAGTTGCCTTACACCGATAGTAATTACGGAAATATATTTTCGGTTTGGGACAGACTATTTGGAACTTTTATGAAATTTGATCGCGATGCTATCGTGTATGGAGTAGACACTTTTCCTGACGAAGTAGAAAATAGTAGTCTAAAATCGCTTTTGAAACAACCTTTTCATACCTATCGGAAGCCAACAACGGTGGAAGATTAGCTTTTCATCAATCTTATGTTTCCAAAATAAAAGAATGGTTAAACTAATCAGTAGACATGGGAATAAACCAGATAAAAATCCAATTGCAAAACCTTTGGTTAGCCCTTGTGTTACAAGAACTAAAATAAAGTAAATGACGTAACCAAAACCAAATTTTGAAATACGTTCTGACCCACTCATTTCTCTTGTAAAAGTGACTATAAAAAAAGGAATTAAAATACTCACTAAAAAACCACCAAATTTACTATTCAGATTTGCATCTATATCCAAAGTTAAAAAACCAATAATTCCCATAAGAACGAGATTTAATGTCAAAAGAAAAATAAACAAAATAGCAGTACGTGAATAACTAGTGTTGTTTTTATTGTTGATATTTAGTTCCTTAATGTCTATTTCAAGAGCTTCACAAATAAGATTTAAGGTGGTGCCTCTAGGGATATTTTTATTATTTTCAATCCGCTGAAGTGTTCTTAAATTAATTTTAGATTGTTCTGCGAGTGCTATTTGTGTTAAGCCTTTTGCCTTTCTAGATTCGCTTATTTTTTTAGCTATTGAAGTCATTCTTTAGGTTTTAAATACCCTTAAAAATACATCTTTTGTAAAAAAAGAAATAAGAATTTTAAGGACTTTTAAACGACATTTTAAAATGTCATCTTTATTTTAATGAACCCATACCACTTGTATGGCAAGAAATATGGTATAAACAATAATAAAAATGTATTTTTGGACAAGAAGTAATTTGAGGTTTCTTTTCAAGGTTTGCATTAGGTAAAGCAAATAAAAAATCAAAGTACTTTCGAGCAAAAAACAAAGAGAAATTGAATTTAGAATATTTTATAGCAAAACGATTAGCTATTGGTAAAACCCATAAAAACGGAGTTTCAGCACCTATTATTAAAATAGCCATTGCTGCAATTACCATAAGTATTGTTATGATGCTTATTGCGATTGCAACAGGTGTTGGATTAAAGAAGAAAATTAGAGAAAAAGTAGCGGCTTTTAATGGTCATATTCAAATAAGTAACTACGATAATAACAGCTCAGAAGTTTCTGTAATCCCTGTTGCTTTAGAACAAGATTTTTATCCTGAATTTAAAAATATAAAAGGTATAAAGCATGTGCAAGCCGTCGCCAGTAAAGGTGGTATTGTCAGAACCGACGATACCGTAGAAGGTATTTTGGCAAAAGGGGTAGGCAAGGATTTTAACTGGAGTGTTTTTAAAGAATATTTAGTTGAAGGTCGTTTACCCAACTATGCGGAAGAAAGAACCGACGAGGTCATGATTTCACGTTTACTTGCCAATCGGTTAAAGTTAACATTAGGAGATTCATTTTCCTCTGTTTTTCTGAGGGATAATGATCCGTCAAAAATACCAAATCAACAAAAATCGACTATAATTGGTATTTATGACAGCGGTTTTGAAGAATTTGATGCTACTTATGTATTTATGGATATTCGCCATATTCAGCGTATGAATAAATGGGAAGAAAATCAAATAGGTAATTTTGAGGTTTTTTTAAATGATTTTGATGATATTGACGAAAAAAGTAACGAAATATACGGGCAAACACTCTCTACTTTAGATACAAAATCGATCAAAGATAAATACGGACATATTTTTCAATGGATTGATCTTTTCGACTTTAACACCGCTTTAATTATTGGAATAATGATCATTGTGGGTGGTATAAATATGATTACCGCATTGTTGGTTTTAATCTTAGAACGCACCCCAATGATTGGAGTTTTAAAGGCATTAGGGGCAACAAATTGGAGTATTCGAAAGGTGTTTTTGTATAATGCGGCCTATTTAATTAGCATTGGCTTATTCTTAGGTAATCTTTTTGGCTTAGGAATTATTTGGCTCCAAAGTAATTATCGTGTTTTTAAATTCCCAAACCCCAAAGAGTACTACATAGAATACATTCCTGTTCATATCGATTTTTCAACGATAATTTTGCTGAATCTAGGCGTTTTAATATTGTGTGTTTTAATGCTTTTAATTCCCTCTTATATCATCACAAAAATTTCGCCAGTAAAAGCTATAAAGTTCGATTAACTTAAAAAATAATAAATATGAAAACATACTTTAGATTTTTATTTATTCTGTTTACAACATTAGTTTGTTTTAGTTCTTGCACTAAAAACAATACATCAAACGATAACGAATCCGAAGAAACTGAGGTGCAGATTCCACTTTTTAAAGTAACTACCAATGGTAATACTATTGTAGACGAACCAAAAGTAGACGCGCAACTAAGTATTTTAAAAGAAGGTGTTGTTCAACAAGAATCAAATATAGGAATCGAGTTTAGAGGATCTAGTTCGCAACAATTTCCAAAAAAATCTTACGGTTTTGAAACACGCGACGCAGATAACGAAGATCTTGATATTTCTTTGTTAGAATATCCAGAAGAAGAAGATTGGATTTTGTATGCACCTTACAGCGATAAATCATTGGTCAGAAATAAGTTAATTTACGATTTATCGCGCGATATGGGGCGTTATGCCAGCAGAAGTGAATTTGTAGAACTCGAAATTAACAACGAATATCGTGGCGTTTATGTTTTTATGGAAAAATTAAAAAGAGATAAAAATCGCATCGATATAAATAATTTAAAAGAAGATGAAAATTCAGGAGAAGATGTAACAGGTGGCTATATTTTAAAGATTGATAAAGCAACAGGTTCTGATGGCGGTAATTACACTACAATAAATTCATTTGAATCAGATTATGCTCCTTTAAATGCAAGCGGAAGCCAGACTATAAAATTTTTATATGAAGAACCTGCCTCAGATGATATTACTACGGAACAGAAAAATTATATCAGCGGTTATATAAGCGATTTTGAAAACGCATTACAATCGCCACAATTTACCGACCAAACTCAAGGCTATCAGGCTTATATTGATGTAGATAGCTTTATAGACTTTTTTATTTTAAATGAACTTTCAAATAATGTAGATGGCTACAGAATTAGTACTTATTTGCAAAAAGATAAGAATGATAAATTAAAAATGGGTCCTATTTGGGATTTTAATATAGCTTTCGGAAATGCTGATTATTGTGGTGGAGGTAGCACAAACGTTTGGGCATACAAATTTAACGAGCGTTGTTCGGCAGATTTTTGGCTGGTTCCTTTTTGGTGGGATAGGCTCTTGCAAGACCCGGCATTTGTTACAAAACTTAAAACACGATGGGGAGAATTAAGAGCTACGAGCTTATCAAATACCGCTTTTTTAGGAAAGATAAGCGATTATGAAGCAACATTAAAAAATGCTGGAGCCGTAGAAAGTAATTTTCAAAAGTGGGATATTTTATCGATTTACGTATGGCCAAATAACTTTATAGGAAACAGCTATAATGCAGAAATCGACTATTTAGAGAATTGGATTACGACTAGAGCCGCTTGGCTAGATACTGCTATTAATAACTTGTAGTACGTATTAAAATACTAGCAATCTTATGTTTAAAATAAAGACTATTTATGGCAGTTACCGAATTATTTTTAAATAATAAAACCGTAAAGGTTGATGCTGGTGAACTGGTAAGTTATCAGGTACATCAGCACGAATTTATCCATCAAAAAGGAAATCCTGGTTGGCGAAATGCAGATACAGAAATGTTTCCTATTATCGGGCCAACATCTGAAGCCAATTTTAGAGTCAGTACGCCAAAAGGAGATGCAATCCAAGATCAACATGGTTTGTTGCGAGAATTACAATACCATTTAGTAAACGCTTCTGACACTAAAGCAGTTTTTAAGAAAAAATATAGGGCAAATACAAAGATCAAAAATTCAAAATATCCTGATAAATCAACTGTAGAAATTTTAGTATGGCCTTACGATTTTGAGTTCATAAAAGAATTTGAACTTACAGAAAAAGGTTTGAAAATTAGTTTTATTATTTCAGGTGAGATTGGAATGCCTTTTATGTTAGGCTATCACCCTGCTTTTAATCTTGTGACTGAAAATCCGACTCTAAAAACAAATAAAAACAGTATTTCTCTTAACGAAATTTTAGCTGTTGGCAGTAGAGCGTTTCAAGTAGAAAATTGTGATGAAATAGTTCTGCAAGACAAACATTCATTAAAAATTACAACTAAAGGCTTTAGTAATTTTATGTTATGGACAGAAGTTCCAAATATGATTTGTATTGAGCCTATTACTTTTTACCCATACGCAGTAGCACAAGAAAAATTAGATAAAGGGTTTCAATTTTTGACAAAAGATTTAGAAGTATTTGAAGTTCTCTTATCTTTAGAAAATTAAATTTTTGCCGCAATGTTTCGAATTTTTTTGAAATTATTATTTGGAGAGGTCAGAATTGTTTTTTTATAATTCTGGAATGGAAAATTTTCTTAAAGCGTAACTAAAGTTACCAACTTTTTATTCATTAAACGGTACATTTGACCGATGAAAAAATATATACCTATAGTAGATTGGTTGCCTAATTACAAAAAGGGTAATCTGCTAAATGATCTTATTGGAGGCTTTACGGTAGGTATTATTTTAGTGCCTCAGGGTATGGCATACGCCATGATTGCGGGTTTGCCTCCTGTTTATGGGCTGTATACCGCATTAGTACCTGTCTTTATGTACATGTTGTTGGGTACTTCAAAACAAATATCCGTTGGGCCGGTTGCAATGGATTCTCTGCTTGTTGCAGCTGGATTAGGTGCTTTGGCAATTGTAGGTATAGAAAATTATATTGCTATGGCTATCTTTTTAGCCTTTTTAGTGGGTAGTATACAATTGTTACTAGGGATATTTAAAATGGGTTTTTTGGTGAACTTCTTGTCAAAACCTGTTATCAGTGGATTTACTTCTGCAGCAGCTATTGTTATTATATTTAGTCAATTAAAACATTTATTAGGAGCAGAAATTCCTGGAAGTTCTAAATTTCATCAATTGGTCATCAATGCCATTCAGCATATATCAAGTACAAATATGTACGATTTTGGAATTGGTTTAGCGGGAATCATTATCCTTCTTTTATTCAAAAAATGGAGTGCTAAAATCCCATCTATTTTAATTGTGGTAGTACTTGGTATTTTGGTAGTTTACGGGCTGAAATTAGAGCAATACGGGGTACATATTGTCGGTGCAATTCCTACAGGCTTGCCTAGTTTTAAACTGCCGGACTTTAACGTAGATAAAGTATTAGATTTATGGCCCATGGCGATTACCTTAGCTTTAGTCGGTTATTTAGAAGCTATCTCTATTGGTAAAGCTTTAGAAGAAAAAGCAGCGGAAGAAACCATAGAGTCTAATCAAGAGTTAGTGGCTTTAGGACTTTCAAATATGATAGGTTCTTTTTTTCAATCATATGTGGCAACAGCAAGTTTTTCACGCTCTGCCATAAACGGTTCATCTGGCTCTAAAACAAATTTGTCCGCACTTTTTAGTGTTATATTGGTAGTAGGTACCTTGTTATTTTTAACACCTATTTTTTATTATTTGCCTAATGCTGCTTTAGCAAGTATTATAATGGTTTCCGTTTTTGGGTTGATTGATGTAGTGTATGCCAAAGAATTATGGACTACCCGTAAAGATGAATTTGTGATTCTGTTAATCACTTTTTTGATAACTTTATTCGTAGGTATTCCGGAAGGTATTTTAGTTGGCGTGTTATGTTCTTTATTGTTAATGGTATACCGAACTTCTAATCCACATTTTGCCATTTTAGGCAATATTAAAGGAACAGATTATTACAAGAATGTAAACCGCTTTGCAGATGAAATTGTGAGTCGTGATGATCTTTTAGTCGTTCGTTTTGATGCGCAATTGTACTTTGGTAATAGCGCTTTTTTCAAAAAACAACTATTAAAAGAAGTATATAAAAAAGGTTTACCCTTACGAGCGGTAATTCTAAATGCTGAAGCTATAAATTATATAGATTCTTCAGGGGCTCAAACTTTGACCAAAGTAATTAGAGAAATACATCAAAAAAATATTCAGTTTTACATAGCGGGCGCTACGGGGCCAGCAAGAGATATAATTTTTAGTAGTGGTATTATCGAAGAATTGCACAAAGAATATTTATTTGTTAGAATAAAAGAAGCGGTAGCCTGTTACGAAGACCCTACAACCATAGTAGCACTAAGAGAAAAAATAGCCTATCAAAATATAAAATTGAAGTAGGTTTTAAAGCAAAATGTAACTTTTGTTACTGAAATTGGGTTTTAATTACTATATTTTTACATCAAACAAAGAAATATTTTGAGTCAACCAACTAGCAATAGTTCAATTTGTTTTTTAAAATAATTAAAAAAAAGTAAACACATGAAGATAGAACAAATATATACAGGATGTTTAGCGCAAGGTGCGTATTATATAGAAAGTGAAGGAGAAGTGGCTATTATAGATCCGCTAAGAGAGGTACAGCCTTATATTAAAAGAGCGAATGCAGACAAGGCAAAAATAAAATACATTTTTGAAACTCATTTTCATGCTGATTTTGTGAGTGGGCACGTTACTCTAGCGAAAGAAACAGGCGCAGATATTATTTACGGCCCTACAGCAAATCCTTCTTTCGATTGTATTGTCGCAACGGATGGTCAAGAATTTAAAGTAGGGGCTATTACCATAAAAGTACTGCATACACCAGGGCATACGATGGAAAGCTCTACCTTTTTGTTAAAAGATGAAAATGGAAAAGACTACGCTATTTTTTCTGGTGACACCTTATTTTTAGGTGATGTAGGTAGGCCAGATTTAGCCCAGAAAGCTGCAAGTATGACCCAAGAAGACCTAGCAGGTATTTTATTTGATAGTTTACGTACTAAAATTATGCCGCTTGCTGATGATCTTATCGTTTATCCTGCACATGGTGCAGGTTCTGCTTGTGGTAAAAATATGATGAAAGAAACGGTGGACACTCTGGGCAATCAAAAGAAAATGAATTACGCTTTACGTGCTGATATGACTAGAGATGAATTTATTAAAGAAGTAACAGACGGACTTTTGCCTCCGCCAAAATATTTTCCTTTAAATGTTAAAATGAATAAAGAAGGTTACGAAGATTTTGATGATGTACTTGAAAGAGGTGCTACCGCTTTATCTCCTGATGCTTTTGAAGTCGCAGCGAATGATACTGGCGCCATTGTTTTAGATGTAAGGCACCAAGATGATTTTGTAAAAGGGCATATTCCGCGTTCTATATTTATAGGCTTAAATGGTGATTTTGCCCCTTGGGTAGGCGCACTTATTGCGGACGTAGAGCAAACTTTATTATTGGTAACACCCGAAGGTCAGGAAGAAGAAGCCATTACACGTTTATCACGTGTTGGTTTTGATGGAACTATCGGCTTTTTAAAGGGTGGTTTCACAGCTTGGAAAAAAGCATCAAAAGAGTATGATACCATTACATCATTAACTGCTAAGGAAGTTACCGAAGCCATAAATGCTAAAAAAACGGCTGTTTTTGATGTTCGTAAAGAAACAGAATATGCCTCAGAGCATGTTTTAGATGCTGAAAATACGCCGCTTAGTAATCTTAATGATTATCTCGCAGAATTCCCAGATAAGGAAACTTTTTTTATCCATTGCGCGGGTGGTTATCGTTCGGTAATCGCGGCATCAATATTGAAAAGTAGAGGTATTCATAATTTCATAGATATAGCAGGAGGTTTTGGTGCGCTAAAACAAACCGATGTAAAAGTTACGGACTACGTTTGTCCTACGACTCTTTAAAAGCCCCCTGACTGTCCGGCAGGCAGGCCTGCCTGCTGAACAGGCAGGCTAACCCCCAAAGGAGAAACTCCTAAAATGCTAAATAGGGTTGCCCTCCTCTCGTGCTGATCGATGTCGAAGTATCGGAGGGGCTAGGGCAGTATCTTTCTTTATTCGTATAAATTAATAAAATAAGTGTTTTACTCTGCGTAACTCAGCGTTACTTTGCGAACCTCTGTGTAAGAACTAATATCCAAAATTTAATAAAGAAAAAGTCGCTTCGTAAAAGCAAACCAAATGCAATAAAAAAAGTTTTCAATATGATTTTTATCATATTTTAGACCTAAAAAAAACTATAATTTAGCGCCATAATGTAAACTTTTAAGATGATGAATCAACTTGCAATATCTTTGGTAAATTGGAATAACGGTATAATAATGATAGGTGTTTTTGTAGCTGTTGTAGTTGCACTAGTGCTTATACTTATTTCTTTTGTGAATAGCGAACGAAAAAAATAAGCTGTTTAGTAGCTCCAGTTGCTTATCTCAATAATTTTATTCGGATGTTTTGAAGCGTAAGTGGCGATTATTTGCTCGGTTTCAAAAGTATTTTTCTGAAAAGTTATAAAAGTTAGCAAATCGTTAAGTTGAGGTATCGTAATATCATTGGCTATAAAACCGTAGCCTTTATAAACAGTATCTTGCACTAAAATAACGGCTGTTTCGTCGGGAGTTCTTCCTTTTTCTTTAATAAAAAAGTGGTTCGATTTTTCTTTTATACGGGTAATAAAAGAAAGGACTTTGGTATTGTATTTTTCGATGTCTTCTGTGCCTCTGCAAATGCCGTCGCACGATAAAATGTCATAATGAGAGCATTGACTGACATTTTCTTGAAGATGACAAAATTTCGGACAGAGTTTATAAGTTTTACAAACTTCTTGTAAAAATATCCGAGAATTTGTTTTGCTATATAAGGTATAAAAAGAATTTGGTGCTAAGGCTAGTGTATTTGATGCTAAGTGTAGTATACCGTTTCTATCTTCATAACTAAAAATACCATAGGCCTGTACTTTTCTTTTTTGTGCGCGATTGTATTGCGGATAATGCTGTTTTATGGCATCAGACTCCATCAATAAAGCTAAAACTTCACTGCCTGATAGTTCAAAATCTATTGCCGTCGTTTCTTGACACATGCTAATCTCTTTAGAAGATTTATCGTAAAAGTGACTCAAAACACGCTTTTTTATATCAATCGCTTTCCCAACATAAATTATTTTTCCTTGTGCGTTTTTAAAATAATAAACACCAGGTTTTTTAGGCAGTTTTTCAAATGCTTCTTTCGGTAATCCTGGGGGCAAAGTGGCCTCTTGAGATCTTGCATTTAAAAAAGATTTAAAAACTACATCGGCGTCTTTTGTGTTTAATAATTTTTCAAATAAAATAGTGGTCGCATGTGCATCACCACGCGCTCTGTGTCTATCGGTTAACGGAATTTTTAAAGCGGAACACAATTTACCTAAACTATAAGAATTGTATCCAGGAAGTAGTTTTCTTGAAAGCCTTACCGTACATAATTTTTTTCTTGAAAAGTCAATCCCAATTCTTTTAAATTCATTCTGAATAATGTTGTAATCAAAATTTACATTGTGGGCTACAAAAATAGTATCAGTTGTAATACTTAGAATATTTTCTGTTATTTCATAGAATTTAGGCGCATTCCGAACCATGTCGGTATCAATACCTGTAAGTCCGGTAATAAAATAGGGAATGTCACATTCCGGATTTACTAGGCTCGTAAATTCATCTACCACTGTTTCGCCATCAAACTTAAAGATAGAAATTTCAGTAATCTTACTTTCTTTTACGCCGTTTCCGGTAGTTTCAATGTCAATTATGGTGTACAAAAAGTTAATTTTTTGAACAAAGTTACTGGTTTTTTATCAAACTTATTTTCTTAAATATTTCTTGTAAACGTATTGTTTTTTTTACGTCATTTGTGCAATAAATAATCGTGTTCAGACCACTTGGGGAGCACTTTGAGAATACTATTAAAATTTGGGTTTTTGAAACATTTGAAATCATTTTCAAAAACAATCCATGGAGTGGACAACCAAATAAAAGAGCAGATTTCAACTTCTTAAGCTATTTTTCCCCTTAACTGTTTTAGGACAGTACATAGGGCATTTACTTTTTTAATAAACACCTATTTACCGCACTAAATTAGTAGTATCAATTTTTACCATTTTGTACAAGGTATAAAAGGTAAGCCAAATTTTGACCCTTATAATTTGTTTAATTTTTTAAATTTTAAAACCATGATAAAAACTATAGCTATTTCGATTTTATTTTTTCTAAGCTCATTAGTTTCCTTTTCACAAGAAGAAATTACAGCCACTCTTGTTTATGAAGGTGCAGAAGAGGGCGTATATTACTTTTCTTCCGAAGAAGATTTTAGCACCTATGCATTTACGATTGTTGATGAAAAAGCCACAAAAAAATATGTTTTAACAGATCGTAAGTTAGTCGGCGAAACATTTAAAGTAACCTATACTTCAGAAGATTTATTAGATGAAGACAACGAGCCTTACCAAGTATTAACTTTAAAGGATATTACTTTAATAGAAAAGAAAAAATAGTAGGCAAAGTAAAGGCTATTCAATATATTTAAAATATAATTTGAATAGCCTTTTTATTCATTTCAATAATTCAGACAAGTTATAAAACACGTTTATCGGCTGATATTTTTATATATTTTGAGTAAAAAAATAGGGTTCTATATTGAATATAGTGGGTGCATAATTTCAGTGACAGTCTTACTATAACTAGCTATCAAAATTTAATAAAGTATTAAGAATTTCTTTGTGCAACTCTGTGCTTCCACTGTGCAACTCCGTGGAACAATGTGTACATTTGTTATTACACGAAGTTGCACGGAGAAAAAGAAGGTTCACAGAGAATTAATCTTAAATTTAGCTTCCTACTCAAAACAATAAAGAGCCAAAACTAAACTCCTAAACTTTTTTATAAACGAATAAACGTTGTTCGAAAAAGCTTCCTTAAAAACTAAGTAACTTTCTAAACCGAAAATAGTATTTTATTTTAAATCCAGTTTAAACAAAAAAACATTGAGTAAAGATATTAGTAGTAGAAAATTCCTTTTTATATCTCGTTGGGGAGAATCCCTAGATATTGCTTTGGCAACTTTGCAAGAAGGTAACGAGGTTAAAATGTATATTGAAGATAAGGCATCACGAGAAATAGGGTACGGTTTTATTAAAAAAGTGCAAGATTGGAAAAAGCATGTGGATTGGGCTGATGTACTAATTTTTGATTACACGGGTCATGGTAAAACGTGCGAAGAATTGCGTGCAAAGGGCAAGCTAGTTTTTGGAGGTACTACCTATACCGATGCCTTAGAATTAGATCGAAATTTTGGGCAAGCAGAGCTTAAACGACATAAAATTAATATTCTACCTTTTAAAGAATTTGCGACCTTTAAAGAGGCTATAAAATATGTAGAGGCAAACCCTAATGCCTATGTAATAAAACCTTCGGGAGAAACACAAGAATTAAAACAATTACTTTTTGTGGGTAATGACGATTCGGGTCAAGATGTGGTTCGCGTATTAAAAGCCTACGAAAAATCATGGGGCGATGGTTTTGGTACTTTTCAGTTGCAGCGAAAAGTTAAAGGCGTAGAAATCTCGGTTTCTGCATTTTTTAATGGAACGCAGTTTTTAACACCCATAAATATCACCTTTGAACACAAAAAATTGTTTCCGAAAGAGCTTGGGGTTTCTACAGGCGAAATGGGAAGTAGTATGTTTTGGGTAAAAGATTCGCCTATTTTCGACAAAACCTTAAAAAAGTTTGAGCCTATTCTGGCTAAACATAAATTTTTTGGTCATATTGATATTAATTGTATTGTCAACGGAAACGGAATTTATCCCTTAGAATTTACATCGCGCTTTGGTTTTCCTCAGATCTTTATACAAAGAGCAGGAATTACAGAACCTTTCGGAGAGGTTTTATACAAGGTGGCAGCAGGTAAAAATTTTCAAATACAAGTAAAAAAAGGCTTTCAAGTGGGTGCTTTTGTGGTGGTACCGCCTTTTCCTTATGATGATAAAAAAACCTTTGAATTGTTTTCAAAAGATGCTGTCGTAATTTTAAAGAAAGATTCGGTA
The DNA here is from genome assembly GCA_030731855.1 of Cellulophaga sp. GTDB lineage: Bacteria > Bacteroidota > Bacteroidia > Flavobacteriales > Flavobacteriaceae > Cellulophaga. Next base: position 78,148 of record JANQTG010000131.1, read on the forward strand.
GAAGGTATTCACCCCATGCACTTAAAAAATGTAAACGGGCAATGGCTAATCACCGGAAATACAGGCATAGCTTTATTGGTTACAGGAACAGGTTTAACCATGAAAGATGCGCAAAAAATGATGTATAACCGAATTCAGACGGTTATTATAAACAACTGTTATTACCGAACCGATATTGGCGATCGTTGGTTTGTAGATTCAGATAAACTATGGTCTTGGGGCTTATTATAAACTATGGAGCTACTATTCAAAGAGCATAAAGAAAAGCCAGAACAATTTTTTCAGTTGTTACCTAAATCTTGGCAAAAAGGAATAGTGCCTTATTGGGATACCTATACCGGAAATGCCGCTATTTATACGCTTGAAGAAAATGGACAAATTGTCGCAGGTGGTGTTGTTTTTAAAGATTTTTCTGAGGATTTAAAAGACTTTCAAGAAGAAGCTAAATATTGGTTAGGCTTGGGCTATTTTTATCTTGGATATATTTGGGTTATCAAAGCTAAAAGAGGACAAAATTTAGGTTCAAAATGGTTGAAAGAACTTTTAAAGCAACATCCAAACACTAATTTCTGGTTGACGATTGAAGAAGAGAAATTAAAAAATTTCTACCTAAAAAACGGTTTTCGATTAGTTAAAAAACTACAAAAAGGCAGTACGGTTGAATGGTTGTTGGTGCATGAAAAAGGGGTTAGTGTGTAAATATAAGTAGGTATTTCATTTTTAGAATTAAATTAGACCTATCTAAAAGTAGGATAGGTCTAATTTAAAACCAATTAACCAGCTAAACTAATAACTACTAATCTTTAAACCTCAAAATTATATCTGTTGCTTCTTAGCATATGCCTGAACAGCATCTAAAACACGCATTAAATTGCCACCCCAAAGTTGTGCAATTTCTTCTTCAGTGTAGCCACGTTCTACTAATTCTAGCGTAACATTAAAGGTTTCAGAAGCATCTGACCAACCTTCAATACCGCCACCACCATCAAAATCGGAGCTAATCCCTACATGGTCAATACCAATGAGTTTCACCATATAATCAATATGATCTACAAAATCACCTACATTAACGGCATTAGGAACGTCTTTTAAATTGGGTAGCATTTTATCCTTAATGCTAATAATTTTTAGCTGATTTTCTAAGGCAATTGCTCTATCTGATTCTGAAAGACTTCTTAAAGCTCTTCGGTCGTACCATTTTACTTCTAGCGAATCGGCTATTTGCTCGTATAATTTATTCATGTAAGCGTTATGTGCTTCGTGCTTTTCGGTATTCAAATACGAACTAAAGGCTACGGTTTGTACCACGCCACCATTTTTTTTCATGAGTAGCAACTGCTCGTCATCTAAATTTCTACTGTGGTTACAAAGTGCTCTTGCTGAAGAATGTGACGCAATAATAGGCGTTTTTGATAAAGCAATCATTTGGTTAAAGGCTTCTTTTGAAGGATGTGATACATCAATCATAATGCCTAATCTGTTCATTTCTGCTACGGCTTTTTTACCCAAATCACTCAGGCCATTATGCAACCAAATACTATCATTTTCGCCCGTATTAGAATCAGAAAATTGACTATGGCCGTTGTGCGCTAAAGAAATATAGCGCGCTCCTAAATCATAATACTTTTGAAAATTAGCTAAATCTTCGCCCATGGGATAGGCATTTTCTACGCCAATCATTGCTACTTTTTTTCCTTCTCCCGATATTTTTAGAACATCATCAGAAGTTAAGGCTAGCCCTATTTGGTTTGGTGCAAATTCTTCACAAAGTTGGCGAATCGCTTTAAATTTAGACATCGCATTTTCCGCGCCTTTGGCATAGCCTTCGGCAGTTAATGTGTCTTGCCCTGTGTAAACAATAAACCAAGCAACATCTAACCCACCTTCGTTCATTTTAGGCAGGTTTACTTGATTATCAAGACGCTCTGTATAGTTTATAGTATCGGTAAAATTAGCGACATTAATGTCAGCATGGGTATCTATCGTGATTACTTTTTTATGAATCCGTTCTGCTTTTTCTAGCGTAGTTTCTACCATGTTTTTGGGGTTCTCTTTGCAGGAGAAAAAAGATATGGTTAATGCTGAAAGGAAAATAATATGGATAAAATTTTTCATGATATAGCTTTAGAAATAGATGTTAAATTACAATATATAAACATAGTCAATTTTTAGTTGATATTAAAATTTTCAATTTATCTCGTTTATACTACCTCCATACACTTAGTGATATCTAATAGACTAAACAATTAAAAAATAATATCATATATTCAGTTTTATTTCACACAATATAGTATTGAAAATCAATTTTTTTAGATATAAATAATTTTAAATCGAATCAGAATTTTATTTACATTAGGCATAAATTTCAAAGATATTTTTTTAAGAGGTCATTTGAGTTTTTTAGAAAAAAAAATTATTTTAATCAACTTCATTTGCTTAAAATAAATAAAAGTATGGTATGAATTTAGTCTTTAATGAATTTTGATATTATGTGTCTTAAAACAAATATTTTACTATTGCTATTTTTTTCTATTTTTTTTAGTTCATGTGACACTACAAAATCAGAAGAAATAAAAATAATTAGAGATATTGCCCTGGGTGAATCAATTACTATGGTTCCGGGAGAAATAGTTCGTTTTTCAGAACCTTTCAACTACGAACTAACCTTAGTAAGTTTTAACGATTATATAAAGGATGGTAACGGCCCATTTGCATTTATTAATTTTGAATCGAAAAGTGTTAATTCTCAAGGTACCCTTGGTATTCAAATTAATGAAGATCAAATTGAAAATGGACCAATTTTCTTTTCTGGTTGTACTCCAAGTATATTAGGTGATGGCGATACTTTTCCTTTTCTAATATATTATTTGACAGAAGAAATTAGGTTTGAAGAGCAGGCAACTAAATTTATTTTTAAGAGCATCCGATTTAAAATTATTTTGCAAAGCAGTAACAATCAGTTTACTTGTACAAGTTAATGTTCCCTGATATTTTATTATAAAGGCCTCTTCTAAACAAAAGTTATTATCTGATTTTGGTTTTTATTCTTTTTTCTAAATTTAAAAAGAGTAAATTTTTAAATTTTCTTACTTTTAAATTAGTGCTATAAACACAGTTATTGAAATAGCATCGAATCAACTAAAAAGTATAGCAAAAATCCATATAGTTTTGAATCTATTTTAATTAATTTTTTTTATTCGAATTCGTAAAAGAACATCGTAAACAAGTAAATCTAACTCAGGAAGAGTTCGCTGATAGGGCAGGAGTGGCATTAACGGTAGTCAGAAAAATAGAGCAAAGTAAAACTAATTTGAATTTAGAAAAAGTAAATATAGTCTTAAGAATGTTTGGTCATACGTTGGCACCAGTAGCTATAAAAGATTTGATAAACCGAGAGACAAGCTAAAATATAATACAATCAGGTTTTTTCTGGTACACTCACAGAAACAGATGATGGAGATTTTATATTCCTAGTCACTTTTTTACTTCGCAAACACATTGAATTATTTTATTTTTGGGGATTACAATCTCTAAAAAACACTATATTTTGGGATTATAATCCCTAAAAATGGCTAAAAGAGCTTTAGAAGAACAAATAAAAAGTTTAGGGAGTTTATAAAAAGGTCGTAAGTAATAAAAGAGGATTAGATATTTTCCTTGTGAATTATTGTTGATTTTAGAAAAGAGTAAATTTTCAATAGAAGTGTGCAATTACACCTTAAAATAAAAGCCTTGTAAATGAGTTATTTACAAGGCTTTTAGTGGAGCCGGAGAGAATCGAACTCTCGTCCAAACAAGCAATTACAATGCTTTCTTCATGCTTAGTCTTCATTTGGTTTTCGATGCACAACCGACTGAAAACCGCCTATTGTACACTTAGCTTCTTAAATTTTTGTGGTAGTATCAAAGCAATACTACCCTTGTGTTGACATTTCTGGTGCTCCTTAAAGAATCGCCGCCAACAAGGGCTATTCAGGAACATCTCGCTTCTCTACCTAGTAGAGACGAGGCTAAATCCTACTGTAATTCGGATTAAGCGGCAAGAGCGTAATTATTTTCGCCAATTAAAAGTGTGGAAAATGAGATTTACGAGCTGTAGCCCAGCGCTCGGCATGCTTACATCCCAATTGGTCTCGCTGTCAAAACCAGGCGGCCCCTTAGAATAATATTGATTAAAATACCTGATTTTTAAAAACCCCGTATTTTAATACAATTGACAAAGGTAGTTCAAAAAGTATTCCAAAAAAAGTTTTGTATGTCATCTTGTCTTATGTTATTTTTACAACAATAAGTTGCCGAATAGTTAATTTTTTTTATATAATTAAGTACAAAGTACTAAGACAAAATTAAGTTCACATTTAGAAAATAGGAAATACGAAATACGAAATAAAAAATATGAAAATTTAATAAGGATTAGGTTTTAAGTACTAAATTTTAAATGAGATTGAAGCTAGTATTTTAAACCTGAAACCCAGCACCCAAAACCTAATAACCCAACACCCATAAACAATATGAAATTCGGTATCATAAGAGAACGTAAAAACCCACCAGATAAGCGCGTTGTGCTATCTCCAGAAGCGTGCAGTAGGTTATTAATGAAACATACTGAGGCATCTGTAGTTGTGGAGCCTTCACCAATTAGAACTTATACTGATTCGGATTACGAAGCTAAGCGTTTAGTGGTGGCGTCAACAATGGAAGATTGCCAGGTGCTTTTGGGCGTAAAAGAAGTTCCAATAGCGGATTTAATTCCGAATAAAAAATATTTTTTCTTTTCACATACCATAAAAAAACAGTCGTATAACCGTAGCCTATTGCAAGCTGTTTTAGCTAAAAATATTGAGCTTTACGATCACGAAGTTATTACGAATAAAAACGGACAGCGGTTGGTGGCTTTTGGTCGTTACGCTGGTATTGTTGGGGCATATAATGGTTTTAGAGCTTACGGTTTAAAATTCGGCACTTTTCTGTTGCCTAAAGCCGAAACCTTAAAAGATCAGCAGGCTTTAATTGCAGAACTTCAAAAAATAAAACTGCCTAATATTAAAATATTATTGACCGGTAGAGGTAGAGTGGGTAATGGAGCAAAAGAAATGCTCGATGCTATAAACCTTAAAAAAGTAACTGTAAAGGAGTATTTGGAAGAAGATTTTAACGAACCAGTGTATTGCCAAATTGATGCTTCGGAATACAACAAACGTAAAGACGGAGCTCGCGGCAATAAGCAAGATTTTTTTGCCAACCCTGAACAATACATGTCTAACTTTTTTAGATTCGCAAAAGTGACTGATTTTTATATTGCTGGTCATTTTTATGGTCAAGGAGCGCCTTATTTGTATACGAAAGAAGACGCAAAACATCCTGATTTTAAGATTAAAGTAGTCGCTGATGTGAGTTGTGATATCGATGGGCCCGTAGCAACCACCATTAAACCTTCAACGATTGCCGATCCAATTTATGGTTTTGATCCAAAAACAGGATTAGAAACCGATTTTAAAAATCCTAGTGCTATTGCTGTAATGGCAGTAGATAATTTGCCCTGCGAATTGCCTCGCGATGCCAGTGAAGGTTTCGGAGAAGCTTTTTTAAAGCATGTAATTCCCGCCTTTTTTAATGGCGATAAAAATGGCGTTTTAGAACGTGCAAGAATGACACAAAACGGAAAACTCACAGCGCGTTATGCCTATTTACAGGAGTATGTAGATGGTAAATAGAAGATGATTATTAACTTTATTCTGAAGGATTATACCTTTTTTAAAGCCTCTAAAAAACTTGGTTCTATATTGAATATAGTGGGTGCATAATTTCAGCGACAGTCTAACTATAACTATCTATCAAAATTTAATAAAGTATTAAAAATTTCTTTGTGCAACTCTGTGCGACCACTGTGTAACTCCGTGAAACAATATATATGCTATTACACGAAGTTGCACGGAGAAAAAGTAGGTTCACAGAGAACTAATCTTAAATTTAACTTTCCACTCAAAACAATATAGAACCATAAAATTGCCTAAACCTGAAGATAAGAAGATTGTTTTTGGTGGCTTGTAAAACTATGCACCAAAGAAAATAAAATACAAAGTAATCCACCAAAAGCAAAGGTCATTAAATAGGCTTTTGGGTCGTGCACGCTTTGCAGAATTTGCTGCATTAAATAGCTAGGTTTGGTGAGTATATCCCAAGAATTAAAACGTAAAATTCTACCTAAATAAATTCCGTATCCCGTTAGTACACTAATTTTTATAAGACTTATAAACGCTACTTTTTTGGAGTATCTAAAAGCGATAATTCCGAAAACATCTAACATAGATAATAAGCCCAATAGGAGTCCGTTTATGGCAAAAACGAACACCAGAAACAAATCATACCAAGCAAGGTTCGTATTGTTATTTTGTAAATGAATTAGATCCGTAATCATATACGGACTATTTGGTAAAAAGAGAAGCCAAATTGCTAAACTTGAAAAGCAAAGCCATTTTGAAGATTGCAACCAAATATGATTTTTCATTGTTTGAGAAATCAAATAGGGGATAGCGGCTAAAAAGAGGTTCCAAATCATAAAAAAATACCCTTCGTTCTGTGTGATTTTCATTCGTAAAAGCACCAGTGAAATCGCAAATGAAATGGATAATAGTATGTGAAAGTAAAGTTTGTTTTTAGGTGTTGTTATTGTGTTCATCGTATTTTTAGTTTAGTATGATGTATAAATATCCTATAGATATATTTAAAAATATAAGTGTAAATGTGCTGATATGCTCTTCAAAGTCTTTGTAATTGATCAAGCTATGAATTATTAAAGTTGGTATTAAAATAGCGTGCATCGCAATTATTACAAAACAGAAAAAAAGTATAAATAAGGATACTTCACTACTTGTAAATGTCAGTCTACTTAAAAAAAGTAAACTGCTTAAAACAAAGCAAATAGTAGTACTTCTAACAGCGATTCTGTTGAGTCTATAACTAAAATATGGCATCGTAATTATTTTAATTTAAAGTGATAGATAGTATATTCTTGCCAACTTTTCTGATTAATATCTTCAAGATTTGACTGGTATTTTTGAGCCACTTTTTCAGAAGCATTCTTTGAAATTAAGTTGCTTTCTTTTGAAGCATATTCTTTTAATTGCTGCGAATTGGTAGCTCCTAACCGAATAAGATATTCCATATCAGGGTGCTGAATAAAGTTTAAATTATAGTACGTGATGGCTCTATCCCAAGCAATAGTGGAGCTTAAAAGCAAAACCGTAGCCCACAAAGCGATATTGGTTCTTACCAAATAGATAAAACTTTTAAGTTTTGCTACTTTTATATAGGTAGTACATAAACCAAATAAGACCAAAAGCAGGTAAATAAACACGCCAATTCGTTTATAGGTAAGGCCTAAAGCCTCAACATAGGTGTAGTTTTTATAACAAGTAAAGAGCACTAAAATTACATTGAGTAGCAGCCAAGTATAACTTAAGTTTTTAAGGATTTTATTCTTTTCAAAAAAGTTTAAATCGCCTCTAAAAAAGTAAAGAATAATCGCGATTGCGCAAATAATAGAGAATAACAAAGCATAAATTCCTTTGTGCACCGCCGCTGAAAATTCGGCATTACTAGTTGTATTGGAGTTGCCTAAATAAATGGCGTCTGTAATTAAATAAAATACCAATAGTAGATTGATGGTTGCGAAAATATAACTTCCTAAAGAGTGCTCGTTCGTTAATTTTTGTTTTTTATCAAAGTCAAAAGGAAATGCTGATTTGGTCAGCACGTTTTTTTGAGCCTTATCTATCGCTATTAATTTTTCAGGATGATATGGTCTTAATATGTGGAGCGCAATAAAGTAGCCCATTATGGTAAATAACACCCAATTAAAACTTATAAAGTTGAGGTTTATTTGCTCGATAAGACCTTCAAAAACAGGATTTGCGCTTTTGTATAAAAATGAAAATAGAACTGCAAATACCACAGAAACTAAGATTCCTTTCAACATATTTTTAAGTCTTGGGGAAATAGATTTTCTTTCGGACTCAGGTTTCTTTTGGTAGGTATTCAGCAGGCTAAAAGATGCCGTAAACATATTGACCAATCCCATAAAAAAACTTAAATATATTGCGCTTTTAGCTTCAATTGTTTTTCCGATAAGGATTAAGAACGAAGTAAAGTGAATGAAAACCTTGAAGGCTGTTGGATCAAAAAATACCATAAGGGCTGTGAACAAATAGGGAAAGACGTACCCAATCGGAGGTTTTTTTTCTGCTGTTAAGAGTAAGGCAGTTACAATGGTGGCAAAAAGAATAAGATTTATTCCAAAATCTTTTCCGTAGAATAATAAACTAAATAAAAGGGCAGCTACTAGTGCTTTAATATGAGTGTTCATAGGTATAACTATTAACGAATTGAAAATGTGGTTTTAAGCTCCGTAATACCGATGGCCCATGGCGTATTTTTTTAAAGAATTTTTGATATGGCTTTTTACTAAGCTCATAAAATAGTTCAAATAGTTTTTCTTTCATAATATTAAAAGTACTTTGAATTACAAAGTAAAAGATTAAAAAAAAGGGTTTAAAATGATAGTCTACAAAGATATTTTAAGAACTGAAAACACAACTTATTTTCAACTTTCAACTTTCAATTTTCAATTTTCCATTTTCAATTTTCCATTTTCACGATTTTCTAATTAATTTTTCAAGCGCATCAATATGTTTTCTAAATTCTTGTTTTCCTAAAGGAGTCGCTGAATAGCGGGTATTAGGTTTACGTCCAATAAACTGTTTCTCAACCTTAATATAATCCTCTTTTTCTAGGGCTTTGGCATGGCTGGCTAAATTCCCATCCGTAACATCAAGCAGCTCTTTAAACATATTAAAATCGGCATAATCGTTGACCATCAGAATACTCATCATACCCAATCGAATGCGATGATCAAATGCTTTATTTATGTTATTTATAAGTCCCAATCCTTATTTTCTATCATATTTATAATACATCAAAGCTCCGTAAAAAATATGAAAAACTCCGAAACCTAAAGCCCAAAAATACAATCCGTAACCAATAAATTGCGTAGCCACTAAACCAATAATTATGTTAGCCATGCCTAAATAACGCACATCACCTAAGGTGTATTTACTGGCATTTACACAAGCCAAGCCATAAAATATTAGAGTAGATGCGGCGACAAGGCCTATAAATTGTTTTTGAATAAGAATTAGAGAAAATAGGCCTCCAGTTACTAAGGGAATAAGAAAGTTTACGACCAGTCTTTTGCTAGTGGTATCCCATATTTTTTCACCACTTTTTTTAGACTTTCGCTTGCTAAAAAAAATAGCAGTACTTATTGAAAGTACAATGACTAAGGCCGCAATAATAAATAATTGTTCCGTAACATCGTAAGATAGTATAGGTCTGTTTATAGGTTTTGCAATATAATTGGCATCTGTTAAAATAGTATGGGCAGCATAAGCCCCAATTAAGGAATAAATTCCGGCTAAAATGCCTGAAAGTCCACTTAGTGATATAAACCGTGATGATTTACTCATCATGTTTTTTATTTGTGATATATCATCAAGATATTTATTTGATTCCATATTTAAAGTACTTTGAAATGCAAAGTAAAATAAAAAATTTCAATAATACATCATGCTTTTAATAAATAATAGCATTAATTTTCATTTATGTAATGGGCAAAATCCTTATAACACGAACTAAAAATGAATCCAGCTGAGGCGTATATCCTAAGACAATCACAACCTTACCGTTCCATGTTGCTGCATTTGAGCATATTAATTAACCGAACAGGGCCTAATGTAGTATTAAAATATAAATGGAATATTCCTTGTTTTTATGTTGATGATAAACCCTTTTGTTATTTGAATGTTTCAGAAAAAAAAGGCTATGTTGATATTGCTTTTTGGAATGCTGCAAGCCTTACTAAACACTTAGATAAAATGTGTAGTGATAATAGAAAAGTGATAAAATCACTCCGCTATTTTACTTTAGAGGAAATAAATGATACGGTAGTAAAAGAAGTACTTCTGGACGCTTATACCAATAGATTTAAGAATTTTTACGGCTGAATAAATTGACTTTACTTTAAATACCCTCGAAACATTAGTCAAAGTTAATTTTAAATTACTTAATGATTTAATGAACGATTTTGTGAAGCGCTGTGTTATAAATCGGTTGTAGATTATTACAAAGTATTGCCCTTAGCAAAAGGAGCTTCACGATGAAAAATAAAAATAAGGATTTACATAATTTAGGTAGTGATAATTATTCAGAATAAATAAAACGCTTTTTAGTTGTTAGCAAAATCTTGCAGTCTTAAAAATCATAAACTATTCACCGTTTTTCGGATGGCAACCAAATTGGTTAATAGTTTTTCTAAATGGTCTAAATGCAACATGTTAGCACCGTCACTTTTAGCGATTGATGGGTCGTAATGTGTTTCCATAAAAATACCATCAGCACCTGTAACAATACCTGCTCTAGCAATGGTTTCAATCATATCAGGTCGGCCACCAGTAACGCCGCTAGCTTGGTTTGGTTGTTGTAAAGAATGCGTAACATCTAACACCACAGGCGCATACGCTTTCATGGTCGGGATGCCTCTAAAATCTACAATCATATCTTTATAACCAAACATAGTACCCCTATCGGTAATCGTTACTTGTTCGTTACCAGAATCGGTTACTTTAGTTACAGCGTGTTGCATACTTTCGGGACTCATAAACTGCCCTTTTTTAAGATTTACTACTTTTCCTGTATTGGCAGCTGCAACCACTAAATCGGTTTGGCGTACTAAAAAAGCGGGAATCTGTAGCACATCAACATATTCGGCAGCCATAGCAGCATCGCTAGTTTCATGAATATCAGTAACGGTAGGTACTTTAAAGGTTTCTGATACTTTTCTTAAAATTTTTAACGCTTTTTCATCACCAATACCAGAAAATGAATCAACACGACTGCGATTTGCTTTTTTAAAACTTCCTTTAAAAATAAAAGGTATTTCTAATTTATCGGTAATGGTCATGATACGTTCCGCAATTCGTAACGCCATTTCTTCACCTTCAATAGCACATGGGCCACATAGAAGAAAAAAATTATTACTATTTGTATATTTTAGTTGCGGAATTTTGTCTAGCTTCATTCTGTGTCGATTTTGTACTACAAATATACTATTTTTGGACTGGTATTTGATCCAAAAAAAAAGAACTAAACAACCTGAAAATATGAAAAACTACTTTTTAACGATCAGTTTATTGTTTACATTTTTGGTATCAGCTCAAAGCGATACAAATGTGGAAGAACAACAAACTAGTATAAACTTTTTGTTACCCGGAGTAGTCTACGAGGCGGGTGTTTCTAAAAATGCAACTGTAACAGGTGAGTTTACTATTGGTTTTGCTTACCGAGAATCTTTTAATGTAGATGGGTTTGGTATTTATCCGATAGGTAAATTGCAATACCGACACTATTACAATTTTGAGCGTAGGTTAAAAAAAGGAAAGCGTATATCAGGAAATACCGGTAATTATATCGCTCCAACTTTTGGTATTCAAGGTGGTAATCCTATTATAGGAGATTTGGAATTTGCTTCTAATTATTCGTCTGGGTTTGGTGTTGTATATGGTATTCAGCGTACTGCCCCTAAAGGTTTTCAGTTTAGAATTGAAGCAGGTCCAGGAGTATTTTTTGATGAATTTGGTACTGAGTTTGGAATTAATCTGAGTGCTAAATTGGGTTGGGTTTTAGGGCGTAGAAATAAAAACTGAATACCCTATAAATCAGCCTAATAAAAAAAATACAACTTTAGTTTCCACTTAAAAAAATAGCAGTATCTTTGCGCCCAATTTCAGTAAGGAGCTTTTTCCTTTAATTTAATGTTATGTCAGCAACAAAAAATATTGCCATTATTGCCCACGTCGATCACGGAAAAACTACCTTGGTTGATAAAATTATGTACCATTGCCAATTGTTCAGAGAGAATCAGAATACTGGCGATTTAATACTAGATAACAACGATTTAGAACGTGAAAGAGGTATTACCATCACATCTAAAAACGTTTCTGTGGTGTATAAAGGCACCAAAATTAATATTATAGATACTCCAGGTCACGCCGATTTTGGTGGTGAGGTAGAGCGTGTATTAAACATGGCAGATGGCGTATTACTTTTAGTAGATGCTTTCGAAGGTCCTATGCCTCAAACGCGTTTTGTTTTGCAAAAAGCAATCGATTTAGGTTTAAAACCTTGTGTTGTTATCAATAAAGTAGATAAAGAAAACTGTACTCCTGAAGAAGTTCACGAAAAAGTTTTTGATTTAATGTTTGAACTAGGTGCAGAAGAATGGCAGTTAGATTTCCCTACCGTTTACGGTTCTGCAAAGAACAATTGGATGAGTGATGATTGGAAAAATCAAACCGAAAATATTGAGCCATTATTAGATATGGTTCTTGAGCACATCCCAACTTTTGAAGCTAAAGAAGGGAATACTCAAATGTTGATTACCTCTTTAGATTTCTCTTCGTTTACAGGTCGTATTGCGATTGGTAGATTATTAAGAGGGGCTTTAAAGGAAAACCAACAAGTTTCTTTGGTTAAAAGAGATGGTAGAATTGTAAAGACAAAAATTAAAGAATTATATACGTTTGAAGGTCTTGGTCGACTTAAAGTTCAAGAAGTAAAAACAGGAGATATTTGTGCTATTGTTGGTTTAGAAGGATTTGAAATTGGTGACACGGTTGCAGATATTGAAAATCCGGAGGGTTTAAAAACAATTGCGATTGATGAACCTACTATGAGTATGTTGTTTACCATTAACGATAGTCCGTTTTTTGGTAAAGATGGTAAATTTGTAACCTCTCGCCATATTAAAGATCGTTTAGAGCGTGAGCTAGAGAAAAACTTAGCATTACGTGTAAATGCTACGGATAGTGCTGATAAATTTTTGGTATTCGGAAGAGGCGTTTTACACTTGTCGGTTTTAATTGAAACCATGCGTCGTGAAGGGTACGAAATGCAAATTGGTCAGCCACAAGTAATCATTAAAGAAATTGATGGTCAAAAATGTGAGCCGATAGAAGAATTAACCATCGATTTACCAGAAGAAGTTTCAGGTAGAGCGGTTGAAATGGTATCGATCAGAAAAGGAGAAATGACTAGTATGGAAGCTAAGGGTAACCGTATGGTATGTCAGTTTTTAATTCCTTCAAGAGGTATTATTGGCTTAAGAAATCAGTTATTAACGGCTACCGCAGGTGAAGCTATTATGGCGCATCGATTTTTAGAGTATCAACCAATGAAAGGTGATATTCCTCAGCGTCAAAACGGGTCTTTAGTGTCTATGGAATTAGGTAAATCTATTCCTTATTCAATTGATAAATTACAAGATAGAGGTAAGTTCTTTGTAGATCCAGGAGAAGATATTTACGAAGGTCAAGTTATCGGAGAAAACTCTAGAGGTGACGATATGACTATAAATATTACAAAAACTAAAAAGTTATCAAACGTACGTTCTTCTGGGGCGGATGATAAAGCTAAGATTATACCAGCTATTAAATTTTCGTTAGAAGAGGCTTTAGAATATATTCAGAAAGATGAATATGTTGAGGTAACTCCAAAGTTTATTCGTTTACGTAAAATTCATTTAACTGAAAATGATCGTAAGCGTAATAAAATAGCTTAATTAATACGATTCAATAGTTAAAAACCCAAGATGCACATCTTGGGTTTTTTTATGTAAAGAACTGAAATTAAAAGCGACTACCTAATTTCAATATTAAAAAAACTTTAATGAAACAAGCACTTAAACTTACAGCACTATTATTTTTTCTTTTGACCATTTCTTGTAAAGAGACTCCCAAAGATGAGAAAATGGTTCAAACCGAACAAGAAAATATAAGCGAATACCATATTCCTAAAAATTGGATACAAAATAGAGTTAGTAAAGCAGAGATTACCTTAAATGCTACGGCAGCCGGTAAAGTCGTGTGGAACGGTATGGAAGCACATGGCGGTTTATCAAAATGGTATCAAAACGGGTATCTAAAATTTAGATTTGATTACCAACCATTAGATGGTTCAACACGCAGAAATACCTACCAAACGATAGATACTTGGAGCAATAAAGCAAAACATACTGCTTATACCGATAGTACCGCAACTTTTGGATGGGACGGTAAAGAAGCTTGGGTAAATGCGAAAGACAGTACAGCGTTTAAGTACGACACTAAATTTTGGGCTTTAACACCTTTATATTTAGCAGCATATCCTTTTATTTTAGATGGAAAAGGAGTCCAATTACAACTCTTAGAAGAAAAAGAGTATAAAGGAAAATTACAAGAAGTGGTTAAAGTTACTTTTGATGCAAATGTTGGAGATGCTCCAGACGATTATTACGTACTATACTTCGATAAAGAAACACATATAATAAGTGCTATTCGGTATATTGTTTCGTATCCTGAGTATTTTCCTGATGGAGGGCATTCTCCAGAAAAAATTATGGAAGTAGTAGGGCATAAGGAAACTAAAGGTATAGTATTGCCAACAGGTTTAAAAACCCATTGGTTAAACGAAGAAGATGAAATGGGTGAATATATTACTAAAATTGAGATAAGTGATGTTGATTTTATCACCGAACTACCAGAGGTTTTTTTCTCCAAACCGACTAATAATTAAGTAATAAAAAAAGAAAAAAGCTGCATTTTATTTAAAAATGCAGCTTTTTTTTGGTTTTTGGTTTTTGGTTGTCCTTTGTCAGTTGTGGGTTGATGGGGAAAGTTTCAAGTGTCGTGTTTCAACTTTCCGGTTAAAAAGATGTCAGTTGTGGATTTCTGGTTGTTCTTTATGAGTTTTTTGAACTTGAACTTGATACTTGA
>JANQTG010000132.1:0-13653 GCA_030731855.1 Cellulophaga sp.
CAATATTGATATACTCACCTGCCACACCTGTTGGAGCATTGACGATTACATCATAGGTTAATACCAAAGTTCCTGTGTTTACTGTGACTAAATCCCAAGTAATCGTGTTTCCTGTTAGCGTACCGCCGTTTGAAATACTTGCAGCATTTACGGTAAAACCAAGCGGTACTACATCTTCTATACTTACATTCGTAGCGGCAGCATCACTGGTTAAAGCAATTTCAAAAGATAAAGTGCTTCCTACATTTGGTGTATTGGTAGATCCAACTGCTAAACGCTTATCGATACTTAAATCAGCCTGCATTAATGAAATACGTGCAGGATTCGTAAACGTCTCTGGAATACAATTATCCGTTGGATTAATCACTTTAAGTCTATATTGATTATTGTCAATTCCCAAAGGGATATTTGAAAATTCAAGAGTTTGCGTATTTACACCAGTATAAACACCTCCATTCGTTAGATCGGCCCAACTAGCACCTGTATCAGTACTAATCTGCCAAGTATAAATTGCCGCAGGAATAGGCGTTATATCAAAAGTTATAGTAGCATTTAAAGTTGCATTACCCCCTAAATTAGCGGTTTGATCTGTTGGTTGTTGCACAACATTAACAACAGATCTCGGAGTTACAACGAAATTATTAGTGCCTGTGTACCCTCCTTGGCCAACAACTCTTCCCTGGGCATCAACCGTAACTGGTGAATTACCTAAAACACCATCAGCATCTGGATCTGTATGACCAGCTTCTATGGCATCAACGCAACCATCATTGTCGGAATCCAAGTCAAAATAGTCAGGTATTCCATCATTATCCGTATCTACAACAGACTCGGTACACGATAGGTTAGCTGAATAAACAGAACCTTGCATTGTAGTTGCCCCTGCAATAAATTGCACAACTTCGATCACATTATTACTTCCACTATTCCAAGTAAAAGGAGAGACTGAAAAAGGAAAGCCATTTTCTGCTACTGACCTAATAATCATTGGCTCTAAACTAGCTGTTGCTGTTTTTCTACCTGATAATTCCATGGAACCGTCTGAACGTATGATCATCCTCATTCTTACCGCTCCGTTAGAAAATGGAGTATAGGGCTGCTGAATCCCATTAAGGCCATAAGCGTCGCCATCGGCCCATTCTAACGTTCTACGAATAGCCTCGGTTTCAAAACCACTGTTCCTATCACCGCCAACGCCCAATTGCGTTCCATTTACAATAAAGTTCCAAGAATTATCCAAAGCATAAATATCCAATACAAATCCATCTGCGGTGCCACCTACAACGTTTAAGGTAGCTATTGTTTGATTGGTTCCGTTAAATTGAGCAAATGGATTATTATAGTTGAAATCTATAGGAGTTCCCGTATTGATGATCTGACAGCTGACGCTGTACCCTTCATTTGTATCTAAAATACCATCATTATCATCGTCCAAATCTACCTGATCAGCAATGCCGTCATTATCATTATCAGTGTCATTGTCCAATATTTCCCCAATGCCCACATTGTCAAGTATATTCAAGGGATAACCGTCAAAAGCCAAGGTTAGTTCAAAGCTTTCCGTTGTTTCCAAAAAGCTATCGTCGTTCGTAGGAACGTTGAAGGTCATTGAGGTTGTGTTGGCCGGTATGGTAAGGATCGTTAAGCTACGGTCATAATCATCATTTGAGGTAGATATATTGCTATATAAAATTTCAAGGTCATTATAATCGGATGTCAAAGGATGGGACAATGTTATCGTGAAAACAAGGTCAGAACCTTCGGTAACCGAAGCGTCACTCACAGATATGTTCGACAAAACGAAAAGATCTACGGTATCACTAGTTATAACTTGACATGCGTTGTCCGCTGAGGTGATGACAACCCTATAATCGTTGTTATGTTCGGCAGGGGTTATTCCGGTCAAACTTAAATTAGTTGTGGTGGCACCAGCGTATATTCCGCCATTGGTTATATCGTTCCAAGTTGCCCCATTATCAGTGCTTTCTTGCCATTGGTAGTCTAGTACTGTACCGCCCGTGGCGCCTACGGCATAGGTAAAGCTGCCTCCAATTACGGAACTCCCGTCAATAGGTTGTGTATTTATCACAATTGGTACACTGGCATTTGTTACATTAGTATTAGTGCCTGTGTACCCTCCTTGGCCAACAACTCTTCCCTGGGCATCAACCGTAACTGGTGAATTACCTAAAACACCATCAGCATCTGGATCTGTATGACCAGCTTCTATGGCATCAACGCAACCATCATTGTCGGAATCAGAATCTAGGTGGTTTGGTAGACTATCCCCGTCAGTGTCAACTGCTAGACAAGCGGTAACCCTTACGGTAAAATCGTCAAATACAGCATAAGGAACATTTCCATCACTTTGTTGGTTATAAGTATACACACGAATCGTATAGGTGGTGTTTTCGTCCAAGTTGATGGTAGAACCAGTTGGTGTTAGATTAAAGAACTCTGAAATACCATTGGTTGGGTAATGTACCCTGACATCAACATTTAAAAGCCTGTAGGTAGCAAAATTGTCATCTGAGATGGCAATGGCCGCATCATAGGAATTTCCTACCGTGGTGCCATCGGAATTGCGATACCAATTGACGCCCATGCGCTCTATAATAGGGTCTACCAAATTGGTGCCCGTTGTAAAGCTTACCTCAACGTATTCGTTCTGTAGAATGGCTTCGGTAAAGGTGTTCCCATCTATGTCCGTTAGTTGGAGTTCAGACCCGGGTGAAGCACCTGTCAGGCCGCTTCCAACGGTAATTAAACTTCTATTGACAGCCAGCCAATTTGAAATGGCCGGATTTTGAACAAAATCGTTGGTTCTTGTCCCAGCAGGGGAATTAAATTCCCAGGCGAAGTAATCATCATCTATACACTCTTGGGATTCATTGCTGTCCAAGATACCGTCATTGTCATCATCAAGGTCTGCCAAATCCGAAATTCCGTCATTGTCATTGTCCGTCTCGTTGTCTGTAATATTTACGGTAGCCTGTGAATCTAAAATTGTAATTATTGTTGATGAAATATTAGTAAGGTCAACAAAGAAATTTTCAATAGATTCTACTAAATTATCATTAATAATTGGAATTGTAATTTCTTGAATTTCTCCGTCTGTACCCGTAAATATTAAGGTATTGGTGGTCAAGGTAAAATCTCCTGGTGCTATGGCCGTATTTGAAACCGTTGTAAATTCAACCGTAAATCCAGCAGAAAAATTTCCATTAAAAATAACTTCTAATGTTGCTGTGCCATCAGCTTCATTAACAGTTATATTATCGTTAACAAAAGTTATTTCACCAAATGATGTAGAAGGCTGACTTTCAATAATAATAGGAAGTATGTTACAAAAACAATTAGTAGCATTAGGAGAAAATTCAACTAGTATATTGCTATCAACACCACAAAATGTCGCGGAAGTAAACGAAAAAGTTTCTTCAATACTGCTTCCCACAGGAATAGGTTGGGTTAATGCACCTGTATAAATTGCATTCCCAACTTTTAGGCCAGTTGCATCTGCACAGAAAACTTCATAAGTTATACCTGTCGCCAAATCTACGGTTCCAGTATTTTCAACTCCTACTGAAACTAAATAATTAGCATCGGAAACGCCTTCTATATACTCTGCAGTAGCTGTAAAAGTAGGAGATTGCTCTAAAATTGCTTTGGTAATCGAGATTTGAGTACTGGCTTCACCTGTAACAATTTCGGTGGTTCCACAAGAAACACCTGCACAATTTAGCCCAGAAGTAGTTACATAGGTACTTAGATCGATATCATACGCTCCAGCACAAATAGTTGCGGTACTTTCAATACCAAAATTATACGCAATCAAATCTGTTGTCGTAGCTCCAATAGGTAAGGTAATTTCAATTTCCTGCTGATTCCCAACAATGGTAGCACTAACGAAAGTTGCTGTTGCACTTCCTGTTGAGACAAAAGACCCTGATACATAAACAAGCCCTTGAGGCAGTACAATTCTAGTAAAGTCATTAGAACCAGTTACACCATCAACTATATAAGTCTCTACAGAAACTGTTTCTATTGCACAACCTTCAAAATTAGGTGAACTAATGGCTACACTATTGGTGCTATAAGGAGGTTCCGCTCCAGTTATGATAACAGGCTCGCTTGCCAAACGGCTTCCGCTACCTACAGCAGGAGCTCCACAAGGGCTATTTCCTGAAATTATATATTCAGTACCCGTATTTGACCTGTAATTACATTGCGGATTTAGCGTCATATTTACAATCGCTATTTGTTCATCTATAGATGATGCTCCAAAAGAACCTGAAAGACCATTCTGGGCATTTATAAATGAATGTAATAACAAATCGATAGTGACCGTGTTCCCGGTAATAGTAGGAATAATACTCTCTATATTTCCTGAATTTCTAGGATATTCAACAGCAATATCAATTATATTTATACTGCTCACATCACCAGGGATATCAAAACTAAGCGTAGGTGTTATTAAATCGCCTTCACCAGCATTACGAGCTTCAAGAACTACTGTATAATCTGCACAAGTATCTACCGTTGAAGTAGGTTGACTAAGAATATTTAATTGAATTGTTGCTGGTACAGGTTCCAAAGTATAGGTACGCTCCGTGAAAAATGGCAGCCCTGTATAGGTACTTGGATACCCCATACAATCGTAATTCCGAGAAACGCTAATGTTCTGTGGCGCACAGTTGTTAAATGTACCTTCAAATCTTATGGTTTTTATATTATCAATATAACCTTCCATGACACCGAATTCAATGTAGTATACCCCGGCTTCGTTTACAACATTCAGAGGAGTTTCGGTTCCGCCATCGACCAAATAGGCATTGGTAATAGCATAATCGGACTCGGGAGCAACCCGCAACCAATTGTAATCTATTTGCTCTACACTTCCGTTACTTAGGTTTATTGTAAAACTAGCAAGTTCAGAATTACCAATCACTGCTGGTTGAGGGCTCGTTACATCAAAATATTGGTTAAAATACCTGAATTCTCGGTTGTCGGTTTCTGTAATGGGTATAGGATTATCAGCGTATGCATAGTCTAGATATGATACGGAAACGTTATGATTGGATACCGCCGGTGTAGCACTGGTGGCTACAACAGGGATATTAATGTTGGGGTACCAGTTACCTCCTTGGTCATAGTTCCTAAATCGTGGTCCAGGCGTAATAGTTACCTCATTACCAGAAACGGAAAAATTGAGTCCATTATTCCAAGAGCCAGGCCTATCATCTTCTGGTTGAAGATTGGGGTAGCCATCGCTGCTTGCCACATTGTTGAATACCATTCCTTGAGGGATTTCAATAGTCGTAGATTGCCATATTAACGGAGGTCTAAATTCATTCGGGAATTTATCTTCAAGTCCAGAACTTTGTTCCAAGGTCACTGAAAGCCAATGTTCATTGCAACCAGTTACAAAAGATTCATAATTCTCTATTAGTTGTACTTGATTTTCAAAAAAGAAGGCCCTATCATTGTATAAATCACATCCAACTCTAGTGCCACTTCCGTCAAAACTAAAGAACTCACCCGAAAAGCCATAAAATTCAAACAAGCGATTTGTCACTGGAAAGGTCTCTTTAAATCTAAAATAAAGTTCTAATTCAATCTCATCGGCCTCAAAACCCTCTCCATATTCGTAGGTTGAAGAAATAATAGATTGGTAGCTCGATAAGTCAAACCTCATTCTATTATCATTGGTGCCAAAGGTGTTTATAGTGGGCAACACAGTAATTGCAGTGCTTTGACTGCCAGAAGATAGATCGTTTATAGTTATAGTACCATAATCAAATTCAATAATATCAGACATATCAACTCCTGAATTTTCCGTAATAAAACGCATTTCAAAATATAAGTTGTCCTTTACGTTATTTCGCATTATTGCACTAGTATTCAAGACCATTTCGTCTCTTGGCATGTAGTATTTGGTCGCATGAACACTTGGATCTAGTATAACTTTGGTAGTCATAGTATCATCTGTCCAACCCGCAGTAATTCGATTAGCCTCAAAAGAAGTAGTAGTAGGGGCATCACAACCCGTGTAACAATGTGTGGTAACTCCAAATGTTCCACAATGAATGTCTATATTGAAACAACTACTTGAGTAGGAAGTCGTATAATCAAGTTCTAAATAGTCTGGACCACTATAAACGGAACAGTCAAATACCAATGGAAAATTTATAGGTATTTGTAATAAATATCCATCAATAAAAAAATCGCTTAAATTAGTTTCTGTGAAGGTAATCTGATTTCCACTTTGACTATATCTAGCATCTGCGCTACTATCCAACGAAAATCCATTAGGAATAGTAACTGTTGCAGTATATACTGTATTTGCACTGTTAGAAATCATTAAATCCCCATTACAGGTAGGGGATTCAGTAGGTACTACCAAACTACCTATAAAATTTAAATTAATGATTGAGCCATCTTCTGCATCTTGTTCATAGTCTTCTGGATTTCCCCAGTTGAATAACCCTTCCCTGCGCACACCGTGTTGGTTTGCAGTTCTTCTTCTTGTATCTGTTGTGTTACCACAAAGGTTTACCGACCAAGCCTCTATCCTTAATGCCAAGTTTTCGGTATACTCCTCCGAGAACTGTCCGCAAGCTACTAAGTCGGGAAGCATAGTTAAATCAAAATTAATATCCGTTGTCTGTCCAGGGGCTAGATCATCAAAAAAACCGTCTCCATCCAAATCTTCTAATCCTCCGGGACCGTCTGGATCACTGGTAAAGAAGTCTTCTGGGACGTGGTAAGATCCTGCTAAACCACTGGGGTTATCGGTTTTGGCCCATCGTTGAGGGGTAAAAGGACTTCCTCCACTAAATCTGAAATTGGATACTTGCCTATGCGTACTCGCATCGTCTCCATGCATTGGATTAAATGTCTCAGAAGATTGTTGGGATTCCCAAGTGTATCCTATATTTAATTTTACATTGTATGCATTTTGAGTAAAATCGTCATTACTCCACCTAAAGGTGTAGGTTACTGGGGCATCCCATCTTGGAAGCGGATTGTTTATTGTGGTAAGATTTATATTAGGGAATTCTTGTATAACATTGAACTGCCCTGGTATGGCTGCACCCAATTGACAGTAAGTACTAGGTGCACAGCCCCATCTTGGGCTATGGCGTGTTGGTTCGTTGAAGGCACAAGCAGACAATGTAAGGCGTTCTACTAGGGTAATACTTTCGTTTTCAAATAGATTATCTCCATCGCCAACTTGTCCGGCAAAGGGGGCTACATTTAAATCTATTATATAAGTATATATGTTTCCAGCTATGCTTGGTGTTAAAGGGGTACCATTAAATTCTAATTGGTATCCTGCCTGTAGGCTGATGCCTACCTCTACTTGATGATCAAAGCGCTGCACACTTCCATTTCCTGAATTTCTGATAGTGATGTTTCGGGTTCTTTCTGTACCAATAGTTGCGGAAAGGCTCTGTATATCATCTACCGCCAAAAACGCACGTAATAAATTATAAGAATTAATGCTTAAGTTGTTGTCTGTTGCTGTCTGTGATCCTTGTGCGTCGTTAAAGGTAATTGTATGTGCATCTTTAAATAACCCACCATTATATGAGTACTGCACCGCATCGCAATCTGCGGTTTTCTGATACGTAAAAGTTACTTGATCGTTTATTTGCCATGGAGCGTTGCTTGGTCTTTCAATTCTAAATATAGGTTGATTTAAATTTGATATGTCAACTTCTGAAATTACAAAATCATTAGAACCGCTCTGAGATGTTATAACCAGGGAAGAAGTTTGATATAAAACTCCATCTGGAAAATCAAAGGCTATTTGAAAATCAGTTGTACTAGCTTGTTTGCTTTGCACAGTAACTGTGCTTAAGCCATTATTGGCATCTTCACATGCTTTAAAACTCAACGAAGATAAATCTACCCTAATTTTGTTGGTATTAATTTGTGCATTTGCAACATAAAAAAATAGTAACGTAAAAATAGTAAACAAAAAAGTAAATTTTTTGCTCCTAAGTTGTACCGGTTTTAAAAACATATTCTTTAACATATACATCATAAGTAGTAAGGTTGTATTTGGGAAATGACCACAGGATATACCTATTGCCAATGATACCAAAAACGTCAAAATTAAATGTATTCGTATAAAACACTTTTTTTTTGTTGTGTACGTAGCGAAAAGTGTAGTTTGTAACTATATTTTTTGTGGTACTACAAAATAGTAAAAGAATATGATAATGTCTAAAACCTTTGAAATGTAGTATTTATCGGCATAAGGCGTGCTATTTTGTGATTTAGTTTTAAGAAAATGAAGCACAAAAAAAAGCCCTTGATACAATCAAGAGCTTTTTTTAAAAATAGAATTAAAAGTTTTATTTTTTCTCTTCTATCTTATTTGGAGTTTCATCTTCTTTTGAAGCATCTTTAAATTCTTTAATGCCGCTACCTAATCCACGCATTAGTTCAGGAATTTTTTTACCACCGAAAAGCAATAAAATAGCTACCACAATTAAAATAATAGAAGCTGGACCAGGGATCGCTAAAAATATATTTGATACTATCATAATTTCTAAATTTATTAATACAAAAATACTAAAAAAGTATTACACGTAATGTTAATATTTTAATTAGCTTGAATATCTTTGAAAACAAAATATAATCAAGTACTTCAAAAACGTTCATTATACAAAAATAGTGTAATTTGATTCCCTTATTTTTACATTACAAAATAGCATACAATTAAATACTAAGCTTATATTTGTTACGTATGGTTAAGAAAAAGAAAAAAAGAAAAGAAATTAAGCGAAAATTACTTCATAAGTACCGCTTAGTAATTCTTAATGAAAATACGTTCGAAGAAAAGATTTCTTTTAAATTAAGTAGGTTAAATGTATTTATAACTGGATCCCTTTTTATTATTGCTTTAATTGGCCTTACAACAGTTTTAATTGCCTTTACTCCTTTACGCGAATACATACCAGGATATTCTTCTACAAAATTAAAAAAAGAAGCCACAGAACTTACTTATAAAACAGATTCTTTGGTGACAGTTTTAAATTATACCAATAAGTATTTAGATAATATTCGAAAAGTTTTAAATGGAGATATCGCAAACAATAAAATTAATAGAGACTCTATAATTGAGCAGTTTAAGATAGATCCTTCAAGTATTGATTTAACACCGATAAAAGAAGATTCTATCCTTAGAGCTCAAGTTGCTTTAGAAGATAAATACAATTTATTTGAAAAAAACACGAAAGATGTAAGTCAGATTTTATTCTCTCCATTAAGTGGAAGTATTTCTCAAGATTATGATGTAGATATTAAACATTTTGCCATTGATATTGTTGCAGCAAAAGGTACTCCTGTAAAATCCGTTGCAGACGGAATTGTAATTTTTTCTGAATGGACCTCAGAAACAGGCTATGTAATTCTTTTAGAACATAAAGATGGGTTATTGTCTGTTTACAAGCACAACGGATCTTTAAGTAAGTCACAAGGCGATTTAGTAAAAGCAGGTGAAGTAATTGCATCCGTTGGTAATACCGGTGAGCTTACAACGGGACCTCATTTACATTTTGAATTATGGAATAACGGAAGTCCTGTAAATCCGAGAAACTTTATCGATTTTAAATAAAAAAATATGTCTCTAAAATCGTTAGCTGCTAAAATATTCGCTAAAAGAATTCATAAACGGACTCAAAAATGGGTAAACAAGCCACTTGAAACGCAAGAAAAAGTCTTTCTATCATTAATTACAAAAGCTCAATCTACCGAATTTGGAAAAGATCACCATTTTGATGGTATAAAAACTCATGATGATTTTGTTCGAAATGTGCCCGTAAGAGACTACGAAGAATTAAAAAGCTATGTAGAAAGAGTTGTTAATGGTGAATCTGACATCTTGTGGCCAAAAAAACCAGTTTATTTTGCTAAAACATCGGGTACTACTTCGGGTGCTAAATATATTCCTATTACCGACGAATCTATAAAAAACCAAGTAGAAGCATCTCGGAATGCTATTTTAAATTACATCTACGAAACAGGTAATGCCGATTTTGTAAATGGAAAAATGATATTTCTCCAAGGCAGTCCGGTTTTGACTGAAAAAAACGGCGTAAAATTAGGCCGCTTATCCGGAATTTCTGCGCATTATGTTCCAAACTATCTTCAAAAAAATAGGTTACCAAGTTGGGAGACTAATTGCATTGAAGATTGGGACACTAAAGTAAATGAAATTGTAAAGGAAACCATTTCCGAAGATATGTCTGTAATTGCTGGCATACCCTCGTGGGTGCAAATGTATTTTGAGAAACTCCATAAAAAAAGCGGCAAAAAAGTAGGTGACTTATTCAAAAACTTTAAGCTATTTATCTACGGTGGTGTTAATTACGAACCTTACAGAGCTAAATTCGAAAATTTAATCGGTAGAAAAGTAGACAGCATAGAACTTTTTCCCGCCAGCGAAGGCTTCTTTGCCTACCAGAATTCCCAATCAGAAAAAGGAATGCTTTTACTGCTAAATTCAGGTATATTCTACGAATTTATAAAGTCCGACGAATTCTTTGAAGCAAGTCCAAAACGCATTACGATTAAAGATGTTGAAATTGGTGTAAACTACGTGATGATTATTTCTACCAATGCCGGGTTATGGGCCTATAACATTGGAGATACCGTTCAGTTTATTTCCTTAAAACCCTTTAAAATAATAGTCTCTGGCAGGATAAAGCATTTTATTTCTGCCTTTGGTGAACATGTTATTGGCAAAGAAGTTGAAGCGGCTATGCAAGCGGCCATTGAAGCTACAGATGCAAGAATTAACGAGTTTACGGTAGCTCCACAAATTGTACCACTTGACAATGAGCTCCCCTATCATGAATGGTTTATAGAGTTTCAAAAAGAACCTAGCGATTTTTCGAAATTTATTAAAGTTTTAGATGAAACTTTACAACAACAAAACAGCTATTATTTTGATTTAAAAGTGGGTAAAATACTTCAAACTTTAAAAGTAACAACTATAAAAGAAGGTGGCTTTCAGGACTATATGAAATCTATTGGAAAATTAGGAGGACAGAATAAAGTTCAACGCTTAGCAAATGATAGAAAAGTTGCTGAAATACTAATTCAATTTAAAAAATAGTTTTCCTATCCTTCAAATAGTAACGATCTAGAAAATAAAAAAATTAAAGCGTAATTTTACCAGAATTAATTTTTTATGAGCAAAACTACCAATACCACCAGAGCACAAGAATCTACCAATGCCATTGAACGCATGTATATTACGATGCGCCATTTATTTAATCGTGGATTTTATAAGCCTATGGGCGTTTCTGGAGAAACTCTAAGAAATGCACTTTTACAACTTCGCCCAGAAATATATGGTACAATAGCCGAAGAAAAAGCAGAATTAAGCGGTTTAATTTATGTTTTAGAGCGTTTACCAGAAGGAATAGAGCAATGTAGATTTATTAACTTAACTTCTGACGAAGGCTACAGTAAATCGCATTTTAAAGCCATTGTTCCCCCAAAAAGACGTAGAAATTGTTATCGCATAGACGACGAGCAAATGAATATTGAAATAACCAGAGGAAGATCTGATATTTATGATATTCTAACGCATCTTACTTTCTTATTTATAGAATCGAATAAAGTTTCTAAGCGCGTAATTATTGAAGAAACAGGTAAAACCACCAGAGATTGGCAAAAATTAGAAGAAGCCATTTCAAAAACCAAACTCTCACAGGCCGAGCGCGAAATTGCTATTATACATACTGCCAATGTGCTAGGCAGAACTTTTGATGAGCTGTTAGAGGTATATGAAAAATTTGCGACGAAGAAAAATCCAGACCGTTTCTTACAAATTATTTATTGGTTGGGTAAATTAGCTATAGAAGAAGAATTAACCAACGAAAAAAGAGCGATAACCTTTAGTCCCGCTTTACGAGAAAGACTAGGGCATCACATACACGGAGACCGTTGGGCAAACGCCATTAAACAAACCTTACATACCGCAGGTTTATTAGAAAGGCCTATACATATTATCAGTGCCAATATGCATAGCGTAATGAATTCTTTATTTGCTGAAAAAGCTTTGGCAAAAGAATTCCCTAATGCAAAATCTTTGGCCATCTTTGAAAAATTAAGTGCCTCGGAAAATGCGGCATTAAGAACAAAAGTAATATCGGTCGCCAACAAAAATGGCATGATTAGTATCGACGATGTTTCAGGTACTAATATTGATGTTCAAATTTTCGATACAGCAAAACTCAGCGATACCAATTGTAAGTATCAATTTCAAAAAGATATGCCTCGTGAGAAAAAACCTATTATCTTTGTGATGGATTATGCTTTTGGGGAGCAAGCGTATGAAACCATCGACGAATTACTGAAACCCTACAAAATTAAAAAAAACCAAGAGGTATTTTTGAATATTGAATCAGTTTCAATTATGGGCAAAGCGGGCATTTTAGAGGGCGGTAAAGGCGATTTAATGATTCCGTCTGCTCATATTTTCGAAGGCACTGCCGATAATTACCCTTTTAAAAATGAGCTTTGTGCAAAAGATTTTGAAGGTCATGATTTAAAAGTTTTAGAAGGTACAATGGTAACCGTTTTAGGTACTTCGTTACAAAATAAAGATATTTTAAAGTTTTTCAATACCTCAACTTGGAAAGCAATAGGTTTAGAAATGGAAGGCGTACATTATCAAAAAGCAATACAATCCGCCTCCAAAATAAGAAAAAGTATTCGTGAAGATGTAAAAGTACGTTACGCTTATTATGCCTCTGATAACCCATTAGAAACTGGTAGTACTTTAGCGTCAGGTGGTTTAGGAACCACAGGCGTAAAACCTACCTACTTAATTACCGACAAAATATTGAAACAGATTTTTAATAATTAGTATAAAATGAGCGACCAAGCACCAAAACCACAACAATCATCCTCTGACGAAGTCGATTTAGGACAATTATTTGTATTGATCGGGAATGGCTTTAAAAGATTATTCCGTTTTATTGGTAACATTTTTAAAGGCATCTTTAATCTTCTGATTCGGTTTTTAATTTTTATACAAAAACACATTATTAAGTTTACTATTGCTGGTGTTTTAGGTTTAGCCTTAGGTGTTTATTTAGATTTGAATAAAGAACCAGAATATTTATCTACCATGGTTGTAGAACCCAACTTTAACAGTGTTCAACAACTATACAATAATGTCAATTTTTATAATGAACTAGCAGAAGCTCAAGATTCGATTGCACTAGCAGAAGCCCTAAGTATTACTAGTAAAGAAGCCGCTTCAATAAAAAAATTTACCGTAGAATCGTATTCTGATGAAAATCAAAAAGTGTTGTTATTTGACAAGTTTGTGCGTAGTTTGGATACAACCACTCAAAAAGCGATTGATATGGAAGCTTACCTAAGGAACTTTAATTCTTATGATGCAAGGTTCCATACGATTTCTATGACGGCAACGAACAATAGTATTGGTAAAAGCATACAACCTGCTATTATAAATTCAATATCTAGGAATGACTATTTTAATCTTCAAAAAGATATTAGCGATATCAACATTAAGCTACAAGATAGTCTTTATTCCAAGCAAATAACAGAAATTGATTCGTTACAACTTTTATATAAACGCGTGATGCTCAAAGAAGCTGA
>JANQTG010000132.1:13753-15843 GCA_030731855.1 Cellulophaga sp.
TTTATTCTACTAACCGGATTTATTCTGACCTTACTTTCGCTAAACAACTATCTTAAAACCTATAAAAAATAATAAGAATGAATATTTTAATTACTGGTGGTGCTGGGTTTATTGGATCGCATGTAGTCCGAAGAATGGTTAAAAACTATCCTGATTATTCAATATATAATTTAGACGCATTAACCTATGCAGGGAATTTAGAAAATTTAAACGATATTGAAGAATTTAGTAATTATACCTTTTTAAAAGGAGATATTACGGATGCAACTTTCATCAATTCCATTTTCAAAAAATATGCTTTTGACGGTGTTATCCATTTAGCAGCAGAATCTCATGTAGATAGGTCTATTACTAATCCTTTAGAATTTGTAATGACAAATGTCATCGGTACCGTGAATTTACTAAATGCCGCTAAAGGGCTATGGAAAGATAATTTTGAAAATAAACTTTTTTACCACGTAAGTACCGATGAAGTTTATGGCTCGCTTGGAGAATCTGGTTTGTTTACAGAAACTACCGCATACGATCCCAATTCGCCTTATTCAGCCTCAAAAGCGAGTTCAGACCATTTTGTAAGAGCGTATGGAGAAACATATGGTATGCCTTATGTGATAAGTAATTGTTCTAATAACTATGGGCCAAATCATTTTCCTGAAAAATTAATTCCACTTTTTATAAATAATATTATACAAAAAAAATCATTACCCGTTTATGGTGATGGCAACTATACTAGAGATTGGCTATTTGTAAAAGATCACGCGGCGGCCATCGACTTAGTTTTTCATAAAGGAAAAAACCACGAAACCTATAATATTGGTGGTTTTAATGAATGGAAAAATATCGATTTAGTGAAGTTATTGTGTAAAATAATGGATACGAAATTAAATCGTTCCTCAGGGGAAAGCGAAAAATTGATTACCTACGTAAAAGATAGGCCTGGCCACGATTTACGTTATGCCATTGACGCTTCAAAAATAAACAAAGAGCTTGGATGGGCGCCCTCTGTAACTTTTGAACAAGGACTAGAAAAAACTATTGATTGGTTTTTAGAGAATGAAGAATGGTTAGCTAACGTAACTTCTGGAGATTACAAAGAGTATTACGCTAAAATGTATCAATAACAAACAACCACTACCAAATGAAAGGAATAATTTTAGCAGGAGGCTCAGGAACACGTTTACATCCTTTAACCTTATCGGTAAGTAAGCAATTAATGCCTATTTATGATAAACCGATGATATATTATCCGCTTTCCACTTTAATATATTCAGGAATCAGTGAAATATTGATTATCTCGACTCCTAAAGATTTACCTTTATTTGAAGAATTATTAGGCGATGGTAAAAAGTATGGTTGCACTTTTGAATACGCAGTACAAGCCGCTCCTAATGGACTTGCAGAAGCCTTTATAATCGGAGAAAAATTTATTGGAAAAGATAAGGTGGCCCTAATATTAGGCGATAATATTTTTTATGGAACTGGTTTGGCTAAATTATTACAATCCAACAACGACCCCGATGGTGGTATCATTTATGCTTACCGGGTTAACGACCCTGAACGCTACGGAGTGGTAGAATTTAATGAAGAAGGTAAAGCCATTAGTATTGAAGAAAAGCCTTTAGAACCTAAATCTAATTATGCCGTGCCTGGTATTTATTTTTATGATAATTCCGTTGTAGAAATTGCTAAAAATATTAAACCGAGCCATAGAGGCGAGATTGAAATTACTGATGTTAATAAAGAATATCTGAAACAAAATAAGTTGAGCGTAAGCATTTTAGATAGGGGAACCGCTTGGTTAGATACAGGTACGTTTCAATCGCTTATGCAAGCCTCACAGTTTGTAGAGGTAATTGAAGAACGACAGGGATTAAAGATTGGAGCTATTGAGGGTGCAGCTTTTGAAATGGGTTTGATTAATAAAGATCAATTTAAAGCTTTAGCAGAACCACTTATGAAAAGTGGTTATGGAAAAAACCTTTTAGGAATTTTGAATAAAAAGTAATGAAAGTAACAGAAACCTTTTTAAAAGGATGTTTTATTATAGAGCCCCAAATTTTCAGCGATGAAAGAGGCTATTTTTTTGAAAG
>JANQTG010000133.1 GCA_030731855.1 Cellulophaga sp.
GATTCTGCTTGGTCTACCACTATTAAAGACTTGTAGTCATACGTACATATTTGTCGTACTAATTCACTCCCAATAGACCCCGCACCGCCAGTAACTACAATAACCTTGCCTTTAAATTCCTCACTAACTTTGCTATTTTTTATATTAATCGGTGCTCTATCCAATAAATCTTCAATTTGTACTTGTTTAATTTGCGAGAGCTTCAATTCTCCATTAATCCAATCCTCAACAGGTGGTACAATCTTAACCAGTACAGGGTAATCCACTAAACTTTCTACTAAAAAACGTAATTTTTTATGATCAATATTTTGAATTGAAAAAATAACTTCCGAAATATCTTTCTGCAAAATAAACTTTTCATTTAAAACTTCGGGACCGTATACTTTTACGCCATTAATATGTTTTCCGACTTTTTGTATGTCTTTATCTACATACCCAATTACCTTCACCCTACTGGTAGTGCTATTCGTTAATGCACTTTGTGTTAGAATCCCAGATGATCCCGCACCATATATAAGAACATTTTTAGAGCTGTAATTACCACTTAAAATAAGACTATTGTACAATGCTTTAAAAATATATCTTGAAGAGGTTAGCCCTATAAAACTTAATAGACTATGGATAATAATAATAGTTAATGGAACCGTAAAGGTATCAATGATGGCATATTTTCTATTGACCACCACCAAAAGTATGGTGATAATACTAAATAAGCAGATCGCATTAAAAATATTATACACATCGCGTACACCTGTGTGGCGCACTACTCCTTTATACGAACCTATTATCAAAAAAGCGATAAATGCGATTAAAGCAACAGCTGGCAGCTGCATAAATAGTTTTTCTACATCAAAATTTAGAGTCAGATTAAATAGAATAAAATAAGACAAAATAAATGATAGCGATACAATAACGACATCTATACACAATACCAACCATTTTGATGCAAATCGGCTAGCGGTATTTGTTAAGTAATTTTTAATCATTTTAGAAGTTTTTAATTATACTAATTACTCTATTTACATCTTCTTTGGATAAATTAGATCCACTAGGTAAACATAAACCACGATCAAATAAATCTTCTGAAGTACCATCAGTAAATGCAAGACATTTAGAAAAAATAGGTTGCAAATGCATTGGTTTCCACAGAGGCCTAGATTCTATATTTTGAGCTAGTAAAGCCATTCTTATTTTTTCTCTATATTCAAATGAAGGTGTTAAAATACACGACAACCATCGGTTAGAAAAATAGCCTTTTGGTTCTGGTAAAAATTCGATTCCAGCTATACCCGATAATTCGTCAAAATACATTTGATGGTTGGCTCTCCTTGCGGCAACTCTATCGTCTAAAACTTCCATTTGTCCGCGACCAATACCAGCTAAAATATTACTCATGCGGTAATTATAGCCTACATGCGAATGTTGGTAATGCGGTGCATCGTCTCGTGCTTGTGTTGCTAAAAAAATAGCTTTTTTCTTGTAGTCCAAATGTTTAGTCACCATAGCGCCACCACCAGAGGTCGTAATAATTTTATTCCCATTAAAAGAAAGTACTCCAATAGTACCAAAACTACTACACTTTAAACCTTCATGGGTGCTACCTAAAGCCTCAGCACTATCTTCAATTACTGGAATATCATACTTTTTTGAAATTTCAGCAATTTCTTTTACTTTATAAGGCATTCCGTACAAATGTACAGCAACTATAGCTTTTGGCTTTTTACCGTGGGCTATTCTATCTTTAATTGCTTTTTCTAATAATATCGGACTTAAGTTCCAGGTATCTCTTTCGCTGTCAATAAAAATAGGCGTAGCGCCTAAATACATGATAGGATTTGCAGATGCTGAAAATGTAAAACTTTGACAAAGTACTTCATCTCCATGACCAACTCCTAATATTTCAAGTGCTAAATGTATAGCGCCAGTTCCGGATGTTAATGCAGCAACATGTGTGTCATTTTCTATATAGGTTGCTATTGCGGCTTCAAAAGCATCTACATTTGGGCCTAATGGTGCTACCCAATTAGTATCAAATGCCTCTTTAACGTATTTTTGTTCGTTGTCTCCCATGTGTGGAGAAGAAAGCCAAATTTTAGATAATGTACTCAAGTAAAATAATTTAATGGTTATATAACTATTCTGGCACAAAACTAAGCATTGTTTTCTAGTTAAAAACATTCCAATTTGTTATTTCGTTTAACATAGCATATTATCGATTAAATACCTTAAGATGCTCACGAACTTTTATCATGCCGTAATACTGTATTTCGTTTAACTATTAATTGGGTACTTTAATCTAGTATAAGGCTTCAACATCAAAAATTATTTACAATATTTGCATAATAATACGTTTTAATTAAAATTGAAACTTATTTATAAGTAGGATGCTACTTTTAAAAAAAGTCCACAAATTATTTTTTAAAATCGACTTGCCGTAAGGCAATACTTTAAAAAAGTAATTTAATAAAACATAATAACCAAAAAATAAGTAAGTAAGCAAAGTATTTCTTAAAGATCGCATACTACTATGAATTAAAGCTTTAACATGAAAAAAATCACAAAAATTTGTTGTATCGGCGCTGGCTATGTTGGCGGCCCTACCATGTCTGTAATCGCTAAAAAGTGTCCTAATATTATGGTCACTGTAGTTGACATAAATGAAGCCCGAATAGCACAATGGAATGATCCTGATTTAAACAATCTGCCAATTTACGAACCAGGACTTAAAGAAATTGTAGCCGAAACACGTAATAAAAATCTATTTTTCACTACGGAAGTTGATAAGGCGATTCATGCAGCAGATATTATTTTTATATCAGTCAACACGCCGACCAAAACTTACGGAAAAGGTAAAGGCCAAGCAGCAGACCTGAAGTTTATAGAGTTGTGTGCTCGCAATATCGCTAAAGTGGCCACTACCGATAAAATAGTCGTAGAAAAATCTACACTACCCGTAAGAACTGCTGGTGCCATAAAAAATATTTTAGATAATACTGGTAATGGTGTTAACTTCGAAATTTTATCGAACCCTGAGTTTTTGGCAGAAGGTACCGCTATTGAAGATTTACTGCACGCTGATCGTGTTTTGATTGGTGGTGATGATACTGTTACGGGTCAGGAAGCAAAAGACGCGTTGAGCTCTATTTACGAAAATTGGCTGCCTAAAGAACGGATTTTACAAACGAACGTTTGGTCTTCAGAATTATCCAAATTGGTAGCGAATGCTTTTTTAGCGCAACGCGTATCTTCTATCAATTCTATATCTGCCTTATGTGAAAAAACAGAAGCTAATATTCAAGAAGTAGCTAGAGCAGTTGGTTTTGATAGTAGAATTGGATCAAAATTTTTAAATGCTTCTGTAGGTTTTGGAGGTTCTTGTTTTCAAAAGGATATTTTAAACTTGGTTTATATCTCTCAAAGTTTAGGCTTACAAGAAGTGGCAGATTACTGGGAGCAGGTAATTATTATGAACGATTATCAAAAAAGAAGGTTTGCTGAAAATATTATCAATACGCTTTATAACACCGTATCTGGTAAAAAAATAGTTTTTTACGGTTGGGCCTTCAAAAAAGACACCAATGATACGCGAGAATCCGCTGCTATTTACGTGGCAGACGCCTTATTAGAAGAAAGAGCAGAATTAAGTATTTATGACCCGCAGGTAAAAGAAGTCACGGTTTTTAGAGACTTAAATTACCTAAATACCCGTACGCCAGAAGAAAACAAAGAATTGGTTACCGTAAACCATGATCCTATGGACGACGTTGAAAACGCCCACGCCAT
>JANQTG010000134.1:0-10061 GCA_030731855.1 Cellulophaga sp.
CAAAGGGGGAATAAAAGTTACAATCTTCAAAATAAAAAGGCAAAAAAATCCTCCCCTAACCCCTCCGAAGGAGGGGAATTAAAAAAGGAATATCTTGTGAGATATTCCTTTTTTTAGCATTTTAGGAGTTCCCCCTTTGAGGATCAGGGGGCTCAAAACCATTGTCCCCAAGGCAAACGACTCAAAATTAAGACTAAACCTATGCCGTAGAAAATGGCGATGGTTTTGAACTTTCTATTCGCTTCCATTAGTTTTTTGTGTTTAGACCAACCAATAGTTATAAAAACTAAAGCGATGATATTTATAAAGGGGTGCTCCACCGCTAATAACCTTAAAGCCGAAGTCATGCCACCCATACCATATTCTTGAATAGCACTAAACCCCTTTGGAGATACAAAATAAAGAACAACACCAACCAACAGCTGTATATGCGAAAGTATTAATGCAAAAAGACTTATTCTGAAGTCTTTTTCTAAGGTAAAATCTTTTTTTGCTATTAAGCCACTAATAGCACTTACCACTGCTAATATTAGTATTAATAGAACAGCATAAGCCAAATAAGAGTGTAACGTATAAATTATTTCGTACATGTTGTTTAGTTTTTATTTTTTGGGCTTAAAAATAGTGAATTTTGTGGATAAAAAATATTAGCATTTACTCTTAAATACTTTAGGTCAATTTTTAGAATTAAATAGCATACCTACATTTATAAACATAACGTTATTATTGTAATTTTCACCAATAGAAGTTATTGAAAAATTAGAACCTTTATTAGTATTAGAAAGTGTTGTAGAAAATCCTAGCTCATAAAAAAATGAAAATTTATCGCTAGAAACAACTTTTTTTCCGATATTAAAATACAAGCCTCCTTCAATATCATTGTAAAATTCGTTTAAGGCAATTTTATCATAATAATTATTTCTAGCTGTTACTAATAAACTTATGTAAGGCCCTACACCAACATAAAAATTTTTTTCAATTCCAAAATTATGTTCTAAAATCATTGGGACTGTAATATAAGAAAGATTGTATTTACCGTTAGTAAAAAGTATATCACCAAAAACTATTACATTGCCTTTATACCCTTTTCTATCATAAATGATCTTAGATTTTAAGCTCCAAGATTCGTTTAGATGCATTGCTGCCTGAAGTGATAGGTTGTAATCTATCCTAATATTTGTATTATCAGTATATTCTTCCCTAGCTATAATTTTAATATTACCTGCGTTTAAACCAAGATTAAAACCTACTTGTATATCTCCTTTTTTACTTTGTCCATACGAGTATATGAAAACAAAAAACAACATATACTTAAAAAAATTTTTCATGCAATTATTAATTACAAAGTGTAAAGCTAATACATTTTAATCATAAAAAAACCCTGCGATTGCAGGGTTTTTGTAAATAATTATTTTAAGAATTAGAAGCTATATCTAAGCCCTAATTGCATTTGCCATCTTGATGAATTTAAACCAGAATCATCAATAATATTTGTTGTTTCAGGAGCTCTAGAATTATATGTATAATTAGGTGTAGTTCCATCAGCTTGAAAACCTGCAAAATTTAATAACTGAACTTGATTGAAGTTTGCAAAAGTTCTTACACCCCATTCTTTATTCATTAAATTGGTGAAATTAAATATATCCGCAGTAAACTCGATTCTATTTAAAGTTTTGCCTGTCATAAAACGGAACTCTTGAGCGAATTTTAAATCTACAATATGAATCCAATCTGTTCTACTTGCATTTCTTTCGGCAAACTGACCTCTTCTATCTCTCAAATAATCATCACTTTCGATAAAAGCATCTAAAGCAGCCCACTGTTCAGCAGGTGTTGGAGTATTTGGTACAATAGCACCACGACTTCTAAAAAAGTCTAACTGAGCTTCTGCTTCATTTCTTGGTATATATGCCAAGGCCGAAGAAAAAGCTCCTGTATCATTTATCAAGCCACTACCACCAACTACGTAACTGAACGGTTCACCTACAGCCCCTTCATAAAACAAACCTAATCTAGTTCTAAGATTTTCAGTCCATTTTAGTTCAATAGTAGAATTAGCAATAATACGGTGACCAGGTGAAAAATCTGATCTTGATAAAACTGGTCTGTTAGATCCGTTTACTGTTTCTAAATTCTGCCATTGAGAACTGTTCTGAGATGATGTTGCATCAATCAAAACATCAGAATCACCATAAGAATATGTTGCAGAAGTTCTAATATCGACTTTA
This sequence comes from Cellulophaga sp., assembly GCA_030731855.1. Classification (GTDB taxonomy): domain Bacteria; phylum Bacteroidota; class Bacteroidia; order Flavobacteriales; family Flavobacteriaceae; genus Cellulophaga. Next base: position 2,229 of record JANQTG010000134.1, read on the forward strand.
GGCGTAAAAATATCTTTAGTTAAAGTTCCACTTACATTATAAGAACTACCCTCACCTGTATTCGTAGCCAAGAATATTTCGTTATACGTACCGTCTAATCTTAAATTTCTATAATTTGATCTAGCACCTGCACCAGTTGTTGTGAACTGAGGACCCGCTAAGTTTAAATTTTCGTAAGCGATAGCCGTAATGTTATCATTCCAAATAAAATCAGTAGAAAGTGTAAAACCACCTGGTAACTTTTGGTCAAAAGCGATATTTACTTTTAAAAGCTGTGGCAATTTAAAATCCTCCTCAAACAAATCAATATTACCACCTAAACCACCAGTACCTGCAACTGGATTTTCGAATTGTTGATTTACATTTGGATTAAATGCAGGAACAGCTCCACCTGATAAATCTAAAAGACCTGCAGTTAAACCGTTATTATTATATGCTCCACCTGGCCATACAAGCGGTAATCTTGAGGTAAATACACCTATACCACCACGAACCTGAGTTGAACGGTCTCCCTTGACATCCCAGTTAAAACCTACTCTTGGTGAAAAATGAATGTTCGCGTTAATTCCTTGACCAACACGTGCACCTTTTAAATCTTTTCCATTAGCTTCTAGTAAAGCAACAGTTCTTGTATTAAAATCATCGTTAGCTAAACCATCTGCCCAATAAGGAATATCAATACGGGCACCCATCGTAAATTTAAAGTTGTCGGTTACGTTCACAATATCTTGTACATATAATCCAAATTGAAAAATATCAAACTCAGCAGCACCTTCAGAATTATCTCCTAAACCTCCTAAAAGAGAGTAGCCACGACGAAACCTATTTGCTGGTTGACCCGTTAAGAAATCATTAAGGTTACTAAATCTGTAATATCCAAAATTACGACCAAAAAACACGTTATTCGCTGAAGAAAATTCATTGTTAGTACCAATAGTAATGGTATGTGGTCCAGAATAAATTTCAAAATTATCAGTAATTGTTAATACACTTTGTTCTAATAAATTTGCTCCCGAAAAAGCTTCAGAACCAAAAAGTATTCTATCATTTGTAGCTCCAGCATTAATTTCTACTGCCGGGAAAGGGCTCCCAACAATATTACGATCATCATTAACCGTAGTATAACCTACAACAAGGTTATTCGCCATGTTATTTCCAAACTTAGAGTTTAATTCTAAAGCCGTTGAGTTTGTTGTTGAAGTGAAATCTATAGCTCCATTAATAAAGTTAATAGTTCCTTGATTAGATCCAGGTGCATTAAATTGAACCGCCTTAACATAACTATGCTTTAATGACAATTTATGATTTTCGTTAATATTCCAGTCAATTTTAGCAATTAATTTATCACTTACTAGACTAGACGTGTTATTATCATAACCACCTGGATTGTATCCGTAGTTGTTGATAAGAAAATCAGAAAGTCCTTGAAGATCTGCAGCTGTTGCTGCTCCTCTATAAGTACCTATATCAAAAGGTTGTGGCGTTTCATTATCTTGTCTTTCGTAATTTACGAAGTAAAATAATTTATCTTCCACTATAGGTCCACCTACTCTAAGACCATAGGTTTGAGCCGAAAATTGATCTAATTTAGTTCTTTCATTGTCACCAGCAATACCCACTGGTGTTTTACCCACCATATCTTGGTTTCTATAAAATCCGTAAACAGAACCTTCTGTGGTATTTGTACCTGATTTAGTAATTGCATTAATACTTGCACCTGCAAAACCAGATTGTCTTACATCAAATGGTGCAACGTTAATTTGGAAAGATTCAATCGCATCTAGTGAAATTGGACTAACACCAGTTTGTCCTCCGTTAGTTCCGCTTCCTGCAAGACCAAAAACATCATTGTTTACAGCACCATCTATATAAATTGCATTATAACGGTTATTCTGACCTGCAACAGATATAATATTATCACCAGAAACTTTAGCTTGGGGTGTAAGCCTAGCAAAATCAGAAATATCACGAGAAATAGTTGGTAATGACGTTACTTGTCTTTGACTTACGTTTGTTTCTGCTCCTGTTTTACCAGAATCAAAAACACCATTAGCTTGAGCAACAACAACAATTTCGTCAAGTGCATTTAAAGCTTCCCCTAATTGCGTACTAATCCTTTGTGTATCTCCTAAATTAAGAAAAACATTAGAATTTTTGTAATCCTCATAGCCGATGTACGAGATTGTAACTTGATATGGACCGCCAGTTCTCATGTTTGAGATTCTGTAATAGCCATCAAAATCCGTTGCTGCGCCGTAAGTAGTTCCAGACGGAGTGTGGATTGCTACCACGCTTGCACCTGGTAAAGGCTCCCCTGTTTCATCAGTCACTTGTCCTCCAATTGAAGCCGTAGTAACCCCTTGTGAAAATGCAATAGTCGTAAATAGTAGTGCGACAATTGCGAAGTACATTTTTTTCATTTTTCTTAGTATTATTTAGTTTTTTATTTTGCTGCAAAAGTGCTACAATTAAAACACTTGTACATTAACAAAACGTTAAATTAGTTATGACAAAATTAACATAAATTTTACTAGCTATACTTTGAAAAAGAAGAAGTTATTAGACTTTATTAAGAAATTATATATTTATTGTTTATATCTTAAATTTATGCAAAAGATTCAGTGTTGAGGAGTCATGTTTAGAGATTTCTGAATTCTCTATATCTTTTAAAACAGTTGTTGCCAATTGTTTTCCTAATTCTACACCCCATTGATCATAACTAAAGATATTCCACACCACACCTTGCACGAAAATCTTATGCTCATACATGGCAATAAGTGCGCCTAAGCTTTTAGGTGTTAGCTTGTCTATTAATAAGGTGTTCGTAGGGTTATTTCCTTTAAAAACTTTAAAAGGGGTTAAGTTTTCGATTTCTGTAGCCGTCATTTTCGTTGCGGAAAGCTCATTTTTAACTTCCTCAGCTTCTTTACCGTTCATTAAAGCTTCTGTTTGTGCGAAAAAGTTAGCCATTAACTTATTATGATGGTCTTTCTCGCCGTAAAGAGAATGTTTGTACCCAATAAAATCTGTCGGGATCAATTTTGTGCCTTGGTGTATTAATTGAAAAAAAGCGTGTTGTGAGTTTGTACCTGGTTCGCCCCAAATAATAGTGCCTGTTTGGTAGTTAATGGTTTTTCCGTTTCTATCGACACTTTTGCCATTACTTTCCATAATACCTTGCTGTAAATAGGCTGAAAATCTGCTCAAATATTGCGTATACGGAATAATAGCTTCCGTCTCAGCACCATGAAAATTGTTATACCAGATACTTAACATTGCCAAAACAACGGGAATATTTTGTTCAAAATCGGCTGTTTTAAAATGCTCGTCCATTTCGTTTGCACCTTCTAATAAGGCATCAAAATTTTCAAAACCTACCGCTAATGCAATCGATAGCCCAACAGCACTCCACAATGAAAAACGACCACCTACCCAATCCCACATAGGAAATACATTTTCTGCTGCAATTCCAAACTCACTTATTTTTTGGGTATTTGTAGATACTGCTGCAAAATGCTTGGCAACATCAGATTGCGTTGTTCCGAAGTCTTTAGATAAAAACCATTTTTTAATGGTGGTGGCATTACTCAAGGTTTCTTGTGTCGTAAATGTTTTTGAAACTACCACAAATAAAGTAGTTTCAGGATTCAAGTGCTTTAAGGTCTCAAACACATGATCGCCATCTACATTGCTTACAAAATGCATTTTTAAATGGTTACTATAATATTTTAAGCCTTCTACCACCATGGCTGGCCCTAAATCAGATCCGCCAATACCTATATTTACTACATCGGTAAATGCTTTTCCGGTAAATCCTTTTTTATGGCCTAATATAATAGCTTCCGTAAAGGCTTTAATTTTACTTTTAACCTCATAAACCTCAGAAATAACGTTTACACCATCTACCAAAACAGTATCGGTTTTTTTAGCTCTTAACGCGGTGTGCAAAACAGCCCTACCTTCTGTTTGGTTAATTAATGCTCCAGAAAAATATTGTTGAATAGCGTCTTTTAACTGAACCTCATTGGCTAATTGCAACAATAATTCAATAGTTTCAGAAGAAATGTTATTTTTTGAAAAATCAACCAAAAAATCATTCCATATGATTGTAAATGCAACTGACCGATCTGTATTAGCATTAAAATAATCTTTTATTTGATGGTTTTTAGTTGCTTCAAAATGTGCTTCTAATTTATTCCAAGCGTTTGTTGTGGTAGGATCTATATGTTGTAATGCCATTATTTTTCGGTTATCAATTGTTCTTGTTCTACAGGAATTTCTGCGTAAGGTATGCTATCTAATTTTGATTTTAAGGGTGCTATATATGCTAAATATTTGGTTTTTAAAGAATCAACAATAGGCTCGGCTACTGGTAGTTTTTCTTTAAGTGGGTCTACCTGAACGCCGTTTTTCCAAAAACGATAACAGACATGTGGACCACCTGTATTGCCTGTCATGCCAATCCACCCAATTACATCGCCTTGTTTTACGTACTGCCCCTTTTTTACATTTTGATTTTTCATGTGTAAATATTGGGTGCTATAGGTGCTGTTGTGTTTTATTTTTACATATTTTCCGTTACCACCTCTTCGCGTTGATTCCTCCACAGTACCGTTAGCGGTGGCTAAAATTGGTGTTCCTAAAGGAGCGGCATAATCTGTTCCTTTATGTGGGCGTACTTTATAACCGTAATACGCAATTCGGCGATTTAAATTATAACGTGATGATATTCTACTAAACTCTACAGGTGCTTTTAAAAACGCTCGACGTAAATTTTTAGCTTCTTCGTTATAGTATTCTTTTACGTTATTTATAGAGTCTGTTTCAAAAGCAAAAGCCCAAAACGACTCTCCATTATGTTCAAAAAGAGCAGCTTCAATAGCTTCTGCTCCTGCATAAATGCTATCGTTGATATATTTTTCTTTATAAAAAACTTTAAATTTATCACCTTTTTGGAGTCTAAAAAAATCAATAGACCAAGCGTAGATTTCTGATAAATTATTAGTCACCATATAGTCTATTCCCTGTTCATCTATAGCGACAGATAAATTAGAATTTATAATTCCAGAAGCGACTCTATCTACATATTTTACATTCTTTTTACTTCTGTAAGCGTTTAGTGTATCTCTTAAATCTAATACGGTATAGTTAATTTTATCATCTTCATAGATGAAAAATTGAGCTACTTCAGAAGTGTCTTTTGATTTCAGAATAGCGTAGGGCTTACCCACATTAAATTTACGCACATCAAATGTATCTTTAAAATTGACAGAAATTTCATGTATTTTCTGATATTCAACCTTGTTTTTTAGCATTAAATCGCCAAAAATATCGCCACTGCGAACCGTATCTCTTAAGACGATAAAATCGTTAAGGTTAAACCCATAAGCCTCAATAACGACTGGCTTCTCAATAACATCAACTTTTTCGATAGCTTCGTTTGATTCTTTGCCGTCTTTACAAGAAACTATAAAAAGGGAACTTAGCAGTAGTAAACAAAATTTCTGCATTCTAAAATTTTCTATTTTTCAGGGTTAAAGATATGGTCTATCCATTGTTTTCCCCAATCATTTAACTCATCTTTAGAATATAACTCTGGAAAAAAAATGACTTTTTGAAAACTTGGGGGTAAATACTCCTTCCAATTTGTGCCTCCTGTAGCATCTACAGGTTTTTTATCTTTAGATAGATATTTATAGGCAGACCCTAAATGCATTAACGGCCAGTTTACATTGGCATTAATATCTAGCTCTTTTAGCGCCTTTATTAATACTTCGTTCTCACGATCTTCTGTTGGTAATTGTAGGTATTTATGATAAATGGTATTCTTTTCTACTTGCTTGGCTATTCGAATAAACCTTGGTGTATATCGGTATTCAAATTGTTTTAAAGTCAAAGTTTTTTCTCCTGTAGTGGTATCAGTTGCTCCTTTTTTCCAATAGATGTTTTCGTATAAATCTTCGATACTATTTTCAGCTGAAAAAGAGTTTCTTTCGGTATGGTGCACTAAATTTTCTAATGGGGTAGCATACATTTCAATCATACGATACTGTGCCGACTGAAAACCACTAGCAGGTAATAATGCCATTCTAAATTGCAAGAATTGCTCGCGTTGCATACCCGTAATCATCACTCCAAAAGACGATATTAATACTTTAAAATAGCTATTAATACGATTAGCTTTTTCGATAAAAAATACGACATCTTGCGTTTTATCATCAACTAATTGCTTCTGTTCGTGAAGAATTAATTTAAAATAAAGTTCTGTAATTTGATGGTACATGATGAAAATTTCTTCATCAGGAAAGTGTGTTTTTGGAATTTGAAGGCTTAAAAGGGTATCTAAATGGATATAATCCCAATAGGTTAAATAGCGCTCGTACAAGAGTCCGTCTAAATATGAACTTAAATCTTGACCAGAATCTTTGTATTTATCTTCAAGTTTTGATATTTGCTGTTGAATTTCTTCTTTACTTTTCAAACTAAGAAAATTTAATAGACTGTATTTTTACGTCTCTTTATTCTTTACAAAAGTAACATAAAGTTTAGGGTATCAATACTGATGGCTTTAAAATTTAAAAACAAGATCTTGTAAGAAGAAATTTAAATTAAAAATTAATCCATGATTATCTTAAACTGATTATTTAATCCATTATACGCCTCTAAATCTGCATTAATAGAACCTACAGCGATATCGGCTTTTATACGAATAGGAATTTTGTTTTCATCATTAGAAACCCAAAGCGATAAACTTTCTTCTTCTTTAAAAACACGACCAGACTGCACATAGGGTCTAAATTTTAAACATGCAACTTTTCCAAATTTAGTTTTTAACGTATCAACCCCTAAATATTTGAGCTTAAATTGAAAAACCCCGTCATCATCGTATAACATATCTAGTTTTATAAATTCGCCAACCACTAAATCTTCAAAGTCATAGTTTTTTCGAATATAATAAAAGGCAGACATTAAATCTTGCACCTTACTAGTGATGGTATAATTTTTTTTGTTATTATTCTTTTTATCGTTTAACTCAGCTTCTTTTTTAACGTGATCGTAATTAATTTCTATATCTTTTGTGTAACCACCTTCGTCTATTTTTCGAACAAATTTATAGGGTTTACCATCTTCTTTATCAAAATAACTTTCATAAACATCGTCTACTTTATAAAAAATACGGGCAGCACCCGTTGTTTTACCTTCCCCTCGCACTCTGTAAACGCTTTTTCCATTTAAATTTTCATTAGTAAGGTGCAAAGTTGCCATACTTGCATTAAATATGCCGTAATGAATTCTAAATTTTAACCACTCTCCAGACTTAAAAGGAGCACTTTTTTCTTGAGCTAAGCTAAGCGTGCTAGAAATTATAAGGATTAATACTAGTAGTTTCTTCATATTCGTATGTTGCTTATATGACGTTGTAATTTAAAACAATATCATAGATTATTGCGAAGCAAACATGGTAAAATTAGTAAAAACATTCTTACAATATCCGCTTCGTTCTTATAGATAAACAAAATTTATTCCAAAGTATTGTGTTTGTTATTATTCCTTTTAAAATAATTTTTAAAATTTGAAGAATTATAACATTTTGATGGTTAAAAGTTGCCATGAATTCTTTTTCAGATTTCGACAAGGTTCTATAAACATTGGAGTTAATCTGGCTAACAGTTAAGAAGGTAAAATAGCTATTTTGAATGCGTTGGTTTGCAACTTTTCAAAATTCATACTTAAATTTAACAGCCCCCGCTAGATCTCGACTCCGCTCAATGACCATCGGGATTAGCCCGCCTGCCGGCGAGGCAGGTGAAACTAGCTATTTTGAATGCGTTG
>JANQTG010000134.1:10161-28055 GCA_030731855.1 Cellulophaga sp.
GGGATTAGCCCGCCTGCCGGCGAGGCAGGTGAAACTAGCTATTTTGAATGCGTTGTTACGCAACTTTTCAAAATAGCGTAATCAACTTTTAAAATGAATTTAACAGATCCCGCTAAAAAGCGGGATTAGTGAAACTAGCTATTTTGAATGCGTTGCTACGCAACTTTTCAAAATAGCGTTTCACTAAAAAAAGCCCAGTGTTTCCACTGGGCTTTCCCTAAATAACCAACCAAACTTTAAATTATGAAAAACCAATACTTAAAGTTAATAAGGGAACCACCCCTTATTTGATACAAATTTAAAACAAAGGTTGATATTAAAAATAGTTTTAACTTACTTTAACTATTACCTTAACAGTATTTTACGAGTTTCTCTCTCAACTACTATACTTCGCAATAATTTATAGTGCATAAGCCAAGTAAAAGTTCTAATTTTAAAGGGTTCCTCTAGCCGCTTGCTCTCTTTCTATAGCTTCAAAAAGTGCTTTAAAATTACCTACGCCGAAAGACTGTGCGCCTTTACGTTGAATAATTTCTATAAATAAGGTAGGCCTATCGACTATAGTTTTTGTGAAAATTTGTAACAAATAGCCTTCTTCATCTCTATCGATTAGAATACCATGCTTTTTAAGCACCTCAACATCTTCATCAATTTCACCTACGCGCTCTAACAAATCATCATAATATTCTTCCGGAACATATAAAAATTCTACCCCACGGTCGCGCATTGCACCTACCGTTGCTGCAATATCATCAGTAGCTAAGGCCATATGCTGAACTCCAGGGCCATTATAAAAATCTAAATACTCCTCAATCTGCGATTTCTTTTTGCCTTTTGCTGGCTCGTTTATAGGAAATTTAATTCGCCCATTACCATTACTCATTACCTTACTCATTAAGGCGGTATAATCTGTAGCAATATCGTCATCTACAAACGAAACTATTTGTGCAAAGCCCATTACTTCTCCGTAAAATTTACACCAAGTATTCATTTCGTTCCAACCTACATTCCCTACCATATGATCGATAAACTTTAAACCTGTGGGTTCTGGATTATAATGTGATTCCCACTTTCTAAAACCTGGCAAAAAGAGCCCTTCATAATTTTTACGTTCTACAAAAATATGTACTGTTTCTCCGTAGGTGTAAATTCCTGAACGAATCACGAAGCCATTTTCATCTTCTTCTTTGGTAGGTTGTAAATAAGGTTTCGCTCCTCTTTTTGTTGTTTCTTCAAAAGCTTTCGTGGCATCGTCAACCCATAAAGCAACTACTTTAACACCATCGCCATGTACATTAATATGCTCGTTAATTGCACCATCTTTTGTAATTGGCGTAGTAAGTACTAATCTAATTTTATCTTGTCTCAATACATACGAAACGCGATCTTTAAGCCCGGTTTCTAAGCCTGCGTAAGCTTCGGACTGAAAACCAAAAGCTGTTTTATAAAAATGTGCAGACTGCTTTGCATTACCCACATAAAGCTCCACATAATCTGTTCCTAAAAGCGGAAGAAAATCTTCGGCCTCTTTAAATAATTTTTTTAGGGAATATTCTGTATTCTTTAAATCTTTTAAATTTTTTATTTCTGCTGCCATAATGTTTTTATTAAATTAAATTTAAAAATAATGCCGTTTACCTCAACTAATTTAAGTTTGAGTATACATGGCACCTCACCACATGGCACGCAAATGCGCGGTAATATCAACTCTAAAGTGTAACATATTACAAATATCGGAATTAAAGTGTAATTTTTTTGTTAAATTAATAAACGTTGATTTAAAACCAGTAACCCACACTAAAAAATAAATTACTGTTTGAGCGTTCAGGAGACCATGAATACATAAATTGTACAGGGCCAATAAAAGACTCCCAGCCGTAACCTATACCGTAACCCGAAAAATCGGGTGCTGTAAACCATTCCCCTGTTCTGAACAAATCATCATCTACATTAGCATAATTTGCAGCAAAAACTAAATGGTTTTTTGGTGCAAATTCATAATCTATTTTAGCCAATCCTTTTACAAAACTATTACCAGGTAGCCCTAGAAAATCATAACCAAAAAACGGTATAAAGTTATTAATTCGTTGCGCTCCAAAACCCCCCAAGACAAAATCGAAAGAGGTTACTGGCGATATTCCTAATTTAAATCCGCCTTGGGTTTCTAAGTTTAATGAGAGTTTTTTTGCAAGCGAAAAAGCCGTTCCCATTCTCGCCTGAACTACTGAAAACTCCTTGAAATTGTCATTAAAATCTGATGATGCTAGGTAAAAATGCAAATCTCCCTCAAAAAATAAACCACTAGTAGGAAAAAATTTATCATTATATGTATCTAACTTTAATTTTCCATAGGTACTATAAAAGTTACTTCTTTCAAAATAGAGTCTTTCATTAGTATTGGTTTCGTTTAATGGGGCTGAGTCAATACTAGTTTGCTGTCCAATTGTTCGAGTACTAAATTTTAGTGATTTATGCTCTAGACCTAAAATAAAAGCAAATTCTTCTTTAACTACTGTTTGTCCATATATTTGATTGGTAACATCAGATACATCCAAATCTATGGAGTTAATATTAGGGTTAATTGGCACATCAAAGTTCGATTCTAAAATTCTATAGTCGATGCCTTGATTGAATCCTACAAATCTTGAAGTAATACCAAAGCTCCAGTAAGAGCCTTTATCTATGTAATACTGAAAATTGTACCGAACATTATCGCCCAAAATAAAATCGAATGAAACGACATCATCATCAAATAAAATATTTTTTTTAGTTAAATTAATTAAACCAGCTGTATTTAGAAGATTGTCATAATGTACTCCCATTCTTATGAAAGTTTTGTTTGGATTTTCATTCAAGTTTAAAACCAAATCTGTTTTACCTTTGTTAGCCTTAAGTTCATATCTAATACTTTTAAAACTGCCCGTTGCAGATAAATTACTTACTCCTTTATGAAGCCTTTGAAATGAAATTTTATTTTCTGCTGGTAATCTTAATTTTCCTTTAATAAATCCTCTAGAATAATTTTCGCTACCGTTAATAATTAAATCATTTATTTCTATGGAGTCTTGAATAATTATAGGAGCTTTATCAATAATTTTTTTATTTTGTCTAAGTGCTAACTCTTTTAGCGAAGTATAGTTTTCTCTAGCAGCAATTTCACCTTTATTAATAATTTCGTTAAATAAATTAAAATCAATCACAGAGTATTTATCAATATCTGGTTTTATGTAAATGTCTGTTTTTTCAGACTTCTCTACCATATCTTTTACGCTTCTATAATTATTTATCTGTAATAAAATTTCTGTTGCTGATGAAAGGTTTTCACGACTTGAAAGTCCGTGTTGTACGTCTATACCTATAATATGTGTAGCGCCCATTTTAAGCACCTTATCAATAGGGTAGTTGTTTATAACTCCACCATCAATTAATAGTTGTCCATTAATTTCTGAAGGTTCAAAAAGTGAAGGAAAAGTTCCACTAGCCATAATTGCAGCAGGTAAATATCCTTTATTTAACAAGACTTCATCGCCTGTTTCAACGTTTGTTGCAATACAAAAAAACGGAATAGGTAATTTATTAAAATCATCAATTTCATGTACATGATATAACATTCTTACCAATTCGTTATATACATTTTGTCCGCTAGATAAAGCAGATGGAAACGATATTTTAAAATTATCAAAAGGTAAGGTTAAGGCATATTTTTCTGAGTTTTCTTTTTCGTAAAAGGTTTTGGCATCTCGCGGTAAATTTTCTTGAATAAGTGCTGTAAAATCTGTGTTTCTAAAAATAGAATCTAAAGCCTTTGCAGAATACCCAGAAGCATAAAGAGCACCTACAATTGCACCCATGCTAGTACCTCCTATATAATCTATTTTTATACCTGCCTCTTCGATTACTTTTAAAGCACCAATATGCGCAAAGCCTTTTGCACCACCGCCACTTAAAACCAAACCTACTTTTATAGGTTTATCTTCTTTATTTTGAGCAAACCCAAAACAAAAAATGCCTAAAAATAGTACTACTACAAATTGTTTAAACATAGTTTATTACTTAACTACCTAATGAAAGGCATCGTAAATCTTTTTTGCTCTCGCCATGCCAACTTCCGCAGACAAACCTTCTAATGATGCTTCTTTTACTCTTTTTACCGATTTAAATTTTTTGAGTAATTCTTCAATTGTTTTTTCTCCAACACCTTCGATAGTAGATAATTCGGAACTTATAGCGCCCGTACTTCTTTTATTTCTATGAAATGTAATGCCAAAACGGTGCGCTTCATTTCGTAATTGTTGTATAATTTTTAGGCTTTCAGATTTTTTATCTAAATATAAAGGAATTGAATCTCCAGGAAAATAAATTTCTTCTAATCGTTTAGCGATCCCAATAATGGCTATTTTGCCTCGCAAGCCCAATAAATCTAAACTTTTTAAGGCAGATGACAACTGCCCCTTTCCACCGTCAATAACTATAAGTTGCGGCAAAGGCTCTTCTTCTTCAAGTAATCTTTTATAACGTCTAAAAACAACTTCTTCCATTGAGGCAAAATCATCAGGACCTACAACTGTTTTTATATTGTAATGTCTATAGTCTTTTTTCGAAGGTTTACCATCTTTAAAAACCACACATGCCGCTACGGGGTTAGACCCTTGAATGTTTGAGTTATCAAAACATTCAATATGCCTTGGCTCTTCTGATAAGCGAATATCTTTCTTCATTTGCGCCATTAATCGGTTTGTATGCCTACCTGGATCTATTATTTTAATTTGATTAAAACGTTCTTGGCGGTATAATTTTGCGTTGCGTTCTGAAAGTTCTAAAATTCTTTTTTTGTCTCCTAAAATAGGAACAGTGACTTTTAAATTCAAATCTGTCGTAACCTTAAAAGGAACATATATTTCTTTAGAATGTGATGAAAATCGTTGTCTAATTTCAACTATGGCCAACTCTAAAAGTTCTTCATCGGTTTCGTCTAATTTTTTCTTAATTTCAAGTGTATGCGATCTAATGATAGAACCGTGCGATAGCTGAAAGAAATTAATATAGGCAAAAGCTTCATCAGAAATTATAGAGAATACATCAACATTATTAATTTTAGGATTTACCACCGTAGATTTAACTTGATAATTCTCTAAAACATCAATTTTTTCTTTGATGATTTGAGCTTCTTCGAAACGCATTTCTTCTGCTAAAGCTTTCATTTGATGTTTAAAATATTGCAAAGACGATTTAAAATTACCCTTTATAATTTCACGAATATCATCTACCTGTTTTTGATATTCCTCTAAACTTTGTAAATCTTCACAAGGTGCTTTGCAATTGCCTAAATGATATTCTAAACATCGCTTATACTTACCCGATTCGATTTTTTCATTAGACAAATCATAGCTACAGGTTCGCAACGGATAAACACTTTTTATTAAATCGAGTAAAGTTCGCACCGTTTTCATACTTGTATAGGGGCCAAAATATTCAGATCCGTCCTTTATATGTCTTCTAGTTGGGAAAATTCTTGAAAAACGCTCGTTTTTTATACAAATCCAAGGGTATGATTTGTCATCTTTCAAAAGTACATTATACCGCGGTCTATACTTTTTGATTAAATTATTCTCTAATAATAAGGCATCAGATTCTGTAGGTACCACAATGTGTTTTATGGCTCTTATTTTTTTTACCAGCACACGTGTTTTGCCTGTGTCGTGGTTTTTGGTGAAATAAGAACTCACTCTCTTCTTTAAATTTTTAGCCTTACCTACATATAAAATCTTATCTTCTACATCATAAAATTGATATACTCCAGGATTCTCTGGTAGTGTACTAAGCTGTAATTGTAATGATGGTTCTTGCATTAAAAATAGTGCTGATAAATGGGAAAATTACACTCTGTTAAATTACTGTGTTTTTGTTAAAGGGGATAATTTTTTAACGACTTTAACGCTATCTTTTAGTCATAGAACCATTCAACAACTTACCTCTTTTCAAAAAAGCAATAAGCAGTTACATTTTTGAGAAATTTTTTAACAAAAAAATTATTTTTGTGTGTTTAATTACGAAGTCTTTAAATAAATTCTTAAAAATTTGACTTTGAGTTGTTTATATCTTAAATTTAAATTCGAGTTAGTGCTATTTTTAGTTAAAATTCATAAATTTTTGCTAAAAAAGTGCATTTCATCGATTAAATGATGCGCTTTATCCATTTTGTATTGTTTTTTTCTTTACATTTAGAAAAAAATTAAAGCAATATCAGGTATGGAAAATTATATAATCACTCTAGGAACTTATTTAATTTTAATGATTTTTTTTAAAGTATACATTGCTATAGCCGGAAAAGAGTAAATTAAAATAGTATCAAATAACATTTATAAACTCTTATTTTAGGCAAAAAAAACATGCTTAAAAAAGACCTTAGATTAAAATTCTCTTCACAACGCTCGCAATTAAATACCGAAAAAATATCGGCATTAAGTTTAGTCATTGCTAATAATATACTTTCCTTACCTATTTGGCATTTTACCAATTACCATATTTTCTTATCCATACAAGAAAAAAAAGAAATAGATACTTCTGATATCATAACTGTTTTACAAGGAAAAGATAAGAACATTATTCTTTCTAAAATGGTTGACCAACAGCAATTAAAGCATTTTTTATTGACTGATAACACCCTAATCAAAAAAAATAAATGGAATGTTCCAGAACCTGTAGATGGTTTTGAAATTGAAGCGAATAAAATAGATGTTGTCTTTATCCCTTTACTTGCTTTTGATGAAATAGGAAATAGAGTTGGATATGGAAAAGGGTATTATGATAGTTTTTTAAAAGCTTGCAAAGCTAATGTTATAAAAATAGGACTCTCTTTTTTTGGACCTGTCGCCAAAATTGAAGATGTTTACGATACGGATATTCCTTTAGATTATTGTGTTACTCCAAACAAAGTTTATTCGTTTTGATTATCTTCTTTATCTTTTGGGAAAGCTTTTTTATTGAATACCAATAAAATACCCACACCTGTACTTATTGCCATATCGGCAATATTAAAAACAGGTTCAAAAAAACTAAAGGTTTTACCTCCAAAATAAGGTACCCAAGCCGGCCAAATTGCGTTTTCTATAAACGGAAAATGTAACATATCTACAACCTTTCCGTGAAAAAGACTCCCGTAAGGTTGTTCTGCAAACATAGTTGCTACTGGACCTCCATAAACACTTTCACTGAAAATAGTTCCGTAAAAAACAGAGTCAATAATATTACCGATTGCCCCTGCAAAAATTAAAGATATTGCGATCGATAGGGTTTTTGATAGATTTTTCTTGATCGTATCAAAAAGCCAATATCCTATTCCAACTACTGCAAACAATCTAAAAACGGTCAAAATCAACTTACCTGTTTCTTCTGCAATCGGTAAAAAATCACTTAATTTCGTACCCCATGCTGCACCAGAATTTTCTATAAAAACTAATTTAAACCAAGAAAAAACAACCACACTTTCATTCATCGTGAAATGTGTTTTTACATATATTTTACTTATTTGGTCTATAATTAAAATAATGGCAACTAATGCTAGTGATTTCTTTAAATTCATGCTGTTTGATAATAGAAGTTGCAAAAATAGGTATATTATTCGGTTTTATAAATATGTATATTCCCCGTAATCGAATTCAGCGTGTAACCGTTTATACCAGATAAAATAGTTTCTGAATTGACCTCTCCGTATTTTGATACCGCAGTTACAGTACCTCTTTTTATGTATAGATCAATAGCACCGCTTTGTGTTATAACTTTTGCGTTGTACGATACATCTTTTAAAACGCACTTACCATCGTTTAAAGTAATATGTATATTTTCATATTTTCCGGTTGCATTTATGTTACAATAGGTACCGTAGACCTGTACTTTCATATTTTCCGGTATCGTAATTAATAAAGAAATGGAGAGTACTTTGTGTGCCGCTAACTTATCGTCTGGTATATTAAAAAACGGACTAAACGTTGTATTCACAAGTAGCGTTTTTCCTTCCTCATTAAGGTTCAAGAGTAAATCGTTACTATACTCACCATCCATTTTTGCTTCCACAGAAATTTGGTCGGTTTTAGCCGTATTTATGGTTACTAAAAAACAATTATTAGCATTAATTTCAATGGCCGTATCGTTCGTGTCAAAAATAGTTTTTTGTACTTTTTTCTGCGCACTCAATCCGTGCATCGAAATAAAAATAAATAACCATAAATAATGCTTCATGTAGTAAACTATATTTGGTTTTAAACCACAAAACCTGTGAAAACATTATGTTGAAAACAACATAAGCTATCACAGGTTTTTTATTAAAGTTATAAAATTATTGCATGTTCTTAGCTTCGATACTAAGGGTGGCATGTGGCACTAATTTTAAACGTTCTTTATTAATTAATTTACCCGTAACTCTGCAAATTCCGTACGTTTTATTTTCTATACGTAATAATGCATTTTTTAAATCGCGAATAAATTTTTCTTGACGAATAGCCAATTGCGTGTTCGCCTCTTTACTCATAGTTTCAGAACCTTCTTCAAAAGCTTTAAATGTTGGTGAGGTATCATCTGTACCATTATTACCATCATTCATATAAGCGCTTTTTAAAAGCTCTAAATGGCTTTTTGCCTTTTCTATTTTGTCTTCTATAAGTACTTTAAATTCTGCTAAATCCTTATCTGAAAATCTTACTTTTAAATCATCAACCATAGTCTTAGTGTTTTTGAATAAACAATTTGGTAGTCACCTCATCAAAGGCAATATCTGTACCATTCTCTAATTTTTCTACGAAATTTAATTCTGCAGTAAGTGTTTCTGTTTTAATATATTCCATATTAGTCGAAACGGCATCTTCTACAAAACCATCTTTCAAAATTTTAACATCAATTTTATCGGTTACTTCAAACCCAGAATCTTTTCTTAAATTCTGAATTCTATTGACCAACTCTCTTGCAATTCCTTCTTTTCTTAATTCTTCAGTAATGGTAACATCTAAAGCCACCGTAATACTACCTGAGGATGCTACCAACCAACCTTCAATATCTTGGGAAGTAATCTCTACATCTTGTAACTGTAAAATACTACTTTTATTTTCTATTTCAATAGAAATTTCGCCCTGTTGTTCAATTTTCTGGATGTCTTCCTGAGTAAAGCTAGCTACCGCATTGGCTACCAGCTTCATATCTTTTCCAAATTTTGGCCCTAAAACCTTAAAATTAGGCCTAATTTGCTTTACTAATATTCCCGAAGCGTCATCTAAAAGTTGAATTTCTTTTACGTTAACTTCGGACTTTATTAAATCAGATACCGCTATTATTTCATCTCTCTGCTTTTCATCTAAGACAGGAATCATTATTTTCTGCAAAGGTTGACGCACTTTTATTTTTTCTTTCTGACGGATAGATAATACCAAAGAAGAAATTGTCTGTGCTTTAGCCATCTTGCTTTCTAATTCCTTATTTACAATACTGGCATCATACTCCGGGAAATTAGCTAAATGTACACTCTCAAAATTTTCTTTTTGTGTGGTGTTGTTTAAATCTTTGTATAACCTGTCCATAAAAAATGGGGCAACAGGAGCAGATAATTTTGCTACGGTAACCAAACAAGTGTATAAGGTCTGGTAGGCTGATATTTTATCTTTTTGGTAATCGCCTTTCCAGAAACGTCTTCTGCTTAGACGCACATACCAGTTACTTAAATTTTCTTGTACATATTCTGATATAGCTCTTGTTGCCTTGGTTGGCTCGTAATCAGCATACGCTTCGTCAACCGTTTTAATTAACGAATGTAATTCTGATAAAATCCATTGGTCTATTTCTGCTCTTTCAAGCAAAGGAATTTCTGCCTCCGCGTACTCAAATTTATCAATATTGGTATATAGCGCAAAAAATGAATAGGTATTGTAAAGTGTTCCAAAAAACTTACGTTTTACTTCGGCAATCCCTTCAATATCAAACTTTAAATTATCCCAAGGGTTTGCATTACTAATCATGTACCAACGTGTTGCATCTGCTCCATATTCATCCATGGTTTCAAAAGGATCTACCGCATTTCCTAAACGCTTCGACATTTTTTTACCTTCCTTATCTAAAACCAATCCATTAGACACCACATTTTTATAGGCTACCGAATCAAAAACCATAGTTGCAATAGCATGCAGTGTATAGAACCAACCGCGAGTTTGATCTACTCCTTCGGCAATGAAGTCTGCTGGGAACGTTTCTTTTTTATCTATTAAATCTCCATTTTCAAAGGGATAATGCCATTGTGCATAAGGCATAGAGCCGCTATCGAACCAAACATCAATTAAATCGCTTTCGCGTTTCATTGGCTTACCTGACGTTGAAACTAAGGTAATTTGATCTACAATATTTTTATGCAAATCGATTTTATCGTAGTTTTCTTCGGACATATTGCCGACTTCAAAATCGGCAAAAATATCTTTTTCTAAAACTCCAGCTTCTAGCGCTTTTTGCATCTCAGCCTTCAACTCGGCCACAGATCCAATCATGATTTCTTCTTTACCGTCTTCGGTACGCCAAATAGGTAACGGAATTCCCCAATACCGAGAACGTGATAAGTTCCAGTCGTTTGCATTCGCCAACCAATTCCCGAATCTACCTTCGCCTGTTGCTTTAGGTTTCCAATTGATGGTTTGGTTTAGCTCAAACATTCTTTCTTTAACATCTGTAACTTTTATAAACCAAGAATCTAACGGATAATATAAAATAGGTTTGTCTGTACGCCAGCAGTTTGGGTAACTATGGACATATTTTTCTACCTTAAAAGCTTTATTTTCTTCTTTTAGTTTGATGGCAATTTCTACATCGATAGAACGTTCTGGTGCTTGACCGTCTTCGTAATATTCGTTTTTGACATATTTACCGCCAAATTCTTTTAATTCTGGTCTAAATTTTCCTTGTAAATCTACTAAGGGAACAGGATTATTATTATCATCCAAAACCAACATGGGTGGAATTTCAGGCACCGCTTGTTTGGCTACAAAAGCATCATCCGCACCAAAAGTAGGTGCTGTGTGTACAATACCTGTACCATCTTCGGTAGTGACAAAATCGCCCGCAATAACTCTAAACGCATTTTCTGCGTTTTGGTAAGGTTGCACATAATCAATAACCGGCTCGTATTTAATACCGACTAAATCAGCACCTTTACATTCGGCTAAAATTTTATAAGGAATTTTTTTATCAGTTTCTTTGAAATTTAAGAAATCTTCCTCTGAATTCGCCTCAAAAAACTTTCCAGAAAATTGTTTTTCAACTAAATTTTTAGCCAATACAACAGTAATAGGTTCAAAAGTATATTGATTAAACGTTTTAACTAAAACATAATCAATTTTAGGACCTACTGTTAATGCGGTATTTGAAGGTAATGTCCACGGTGTAGTTGTCCAAGCAAGGAAGAAGAAATCCTCCCCCGACCCCTCCAAAGGAGGGAAGATTCCGAACGCTTTACAAATATCGTTTTGAGTTCTCCCTTCGGGGGCTAGGGGGCTTTTAAACTGCGCCGTAACCGTAGTATCCGTAACATCTTGGTAGGTACCTGGTTGGTTTAATTCGTGAGAACTTAATCCTGTTCCAGCTTTTGGGGAATATGGCTGAATGGTATACCCTTTATAGATAAGTCCTTTATCGTAAATCTGCTTTAGCAACCACCAAACGGTTTCCATGTATTTAGACTTATAAGTAACATACGGATCTTCCATATCTACCCAATAACCTACCTGCTCGGTCATTTTATTCCAAACATCCGTATAGCGCATTACTGCTTTTTTACAAGCTGCATTATAATCTTCAATAGATATTTTTACGCCAATATCTTCTTTGGTAATACCTAATTCTTTTTCAACACCTAACTCTATCGGTAAACCATGTGTATCCCAACCCGCTTTGCGCTTTACTTGAAACCCCTTCATGGTTTTATAGCGAGGAAAAATATCTTTTATAGTACGCGCCATTACATGGTGAATACCAGGCATTCCATTTGCTGAAGGAGGTCCTTCAAAAAATACAAAGCTCTGATTACCTTCTCGGCTCGTGATACTTTTCTCGAAAATATTATGCTCTTTCCAGTAGTTCAAAATTTCTTCTGCCACCACTGGTAAATCTAATCCTTTATATTCCGCAAACTTCATAATTAACTACTTCTGGTACTACATTTTAAGGGTGCAAAATTATAAATTTAGATTGAATAAAACGTCTTAACTTTAAAATGATATGTATTGAATTTAAAAAACACATTTTACACTGCCTAAAGCATAAAGAAATTGTAGTTCTAATTTTATATGTACTTTTGCCATATTAACTATTATAAACAATAAATACTACCAAAATGAAAAAAGTAATTTTAAGTGCAGCAATGATGTTATTATTAAGTGCATCAATGGTATCATGCAGAGAAGCTGCTGACAAAGCAAAAGAGGCGGCTGATGCTACAACTGAAGCTGCGCAAAAAGCTGGAGATGACCTAAAAGAAATGGGTGATGATGCAGCAAACAAAGTAAAAGAAGTTGGTACTGATGCCTTAGATGGAGCAGAAGAATTGAGTGAAGATGTTACCAATAAAGCTAAGGAAATTGGAGCTGATGCAATTGATGGAGCTAAAGAACTTGGAAAAGATGCTGTAGATGGTGCTAAAAAAGTTGGTTCTGATATGAAAGCTGCTGGAGAAAAAGCTGTTGACGGAGCTAAAGAAGCTGGTAACAAAGCTGTTGATGGAGCAAAAGCTGCGGGTGACGATGTTAAAAAAGCTGCTGACAAAGCTATTGATAAAGTAAAACAATAAGATTTACTTACACAAATTTTTAAAAATGTCTAAAGAACTATGAATAGTTTTTTAGACATTTTTTTATTGCTTTTTTAATTTTAAAAGCGATATCCTAGGGCAATAATTAAATTACGCCCAGGAGCAACAATGCCAGAAGAATAACTACGATACCTTTGGTTGGTAATATTCTCTAAACTTATTGACGTTTTCAAAGTATTGGAAATACTATATTCTGACCTAAAATTTAAAGTATGCCAAGCAGGTGAAAAAGGATTTCCGTTTACATCAGAAGCATAAATAAATTCTTTACTCCTTTCTGATAAAGCTAAATCTTCGGCAGCAATTTCACCATTAAAATTCAAAAAAAATTCTGTTTTAAATCGTTGTCCTTTCCAAATAAAATGTAGATCTCCAAATAGCGGTGCAGCATGTCGGCCAGGGGAATCTGTACCATCTTCCTCTTCTTCTATTCCTCTAGTGTACGTTACATTTGATACTATTGAAGTTCTTTCTGATAGAAATAAATCTGCTCCAAACTCAAAGCCGTAGACATACGCTTTTGCAGCATTTTGTATCGCTTGCACGTTACTTAATTCACCATTATACTCAATCTCATCCAATCCATTAAACTGAAAATCTCTACGCACTAATGCATCTACTAGATAGGTATAAAAAGTGGCTCCTTTTAGAGTTATCTTGTCGTTAAAGTTTTTTTGTATGCCAAAATCTACATTATAAGCATACTCGGGCTCTAAATTTGGATTTGGCACTACAACCGAACCTGGCTCAGAATCGAAAATTTTACCGATATCATCAATATTTGGAGCTCTAAACCCAGTGGATGCATTAGCGGTTACCTGCAAATCGGCCTTAGGGAACCAACTTAAACCAAGGCTACCTGTCAACGCACCTGTACTTAAATCGGCATTATCGAAAGGAAAAGGGTAAAAATCATTGGTAAACTGAGCATCTACCCAAACGTGACTATAGCGCACTCCAGAGGATAGCGTTAAATTAGGTTTTGTTTTGTAAGATGCATTTATATAACCTGCCAAGCTTTGCCATGTTGCACCATCAGGATATCTATTAGCTATGGGGGCTAAACTATTGTTAACTATATTGGTTTGTGTTCCTTCAGAATGCACTTTATTAAAAATATACTCGCCTCCATAATACAATTGTAAGTCTCCTATTTTTTTATTTTCAAAGTCGATATTTGTTGAAAGTGCATCCACCTTTTCTTTGGTACTAAACCGAATATCATTTTGAAAAGCCCTTTCGCTTCTACTTTCTTCAAAATGCTGGTAAGCAGTAGTGACTTTAAACTCATCATAAAAAATATTTTTACCTTTTTTATTAATTTGAAAATTACTCATAAACCACTTTTGAGGACCATAAGACCATTCTGCTGAACGCAAACCATCTCCGCTCGAATTTGGCCTTATCAACCTATCGTACCTTGAGTAATCTGAGGTTTCAGAATAATAGTTGCTCCAGTTAAAATCCCAATCAGAGTTAGGTTTATAAGCTATTTTTTGAAGAAGGTTAATCTGGTTGTAGCCCGTTGGTGTTTGTAGTTCATTATCATTATTAGTCACTAAAACATCTTGATTACCAATTCTTTGAACAAAATTATTTCTCAAATAAGAATCGGGACCGTATTTACCCATTCTTAAATCACCAAAACTATTGTAGCTAACACTGGTTAAAAAAGCCCATTTTTCCTTTCCGAAATTAACATCAAAATGACCCGTATTTTCTGAATTTGCGGTAGAAAAACGATAATCGGCATTTCCTGAAAATTCTGTTTTCTCAGTATTTGAAAAGGCTGCCTTTTTAGTGAAAAAATTCATTACTCCGCCAATGGCATCACTTCCATAAATAACAGAACCAGGGCCAAAAATTACTTCGGTATTTTTTATGGTATACGGATCTATTGAAATTACATTTTGAATATTACCGCCTCTGAAAATAGCATTATTCATGCGTACGCCATCCACAGACAATAACAGCCTATTGGTTGAAAAACCTCTAATCATTGGGCTACCACCACCCAACTGACTTTTTTGAACAAAAACTTTTCCGCTTTGTTGCAAAAGATCAGCGGCGGTCTGAGGATTAGTAAACGCTATGGATTTAGCATCTATACTTATAATTTTATTCGGAATTTCTTTTTTTTGCTGCTGCCATTTAGAGATAGACATTACTACTTCATCTAATTTCTGCGAGACAGAAATTAAATAAACTTTCTGCTTTTTTTTTGCTATGGCCTGTTTTGTTGTCTTATACAGTTCATACCCCAAATGCTTAAAAAAAATAGGCTCATTTTTGTCAAAAACGGTTACATCGCAAGTGCCATCAAAATTGGTTAAGGTAGTTTTTGTTTTCGCTTCGTTGAATACCGCTACGTTACGAATAGGATCTTTAGAATCAAAATCTAAAATAGTAATTTGTTGTGCATAGGTTCCCTGAAAAATAAGTAAACTTATTCCCAATAGAACTTTATATATATTAACTAAAAACTTCATTTAATATGGTAAGTGATCTAGGTTTTCTAAATCCGTGCAAATGTAATTCATAATATAAAATAAGCAATTTTAAAAGCTCCTGCCTTTGTTTTTTGTTCATTTTTATAGTATGTATGGTATCAAAATTTATGCCTAAGAACTGTTTAAAATGAATTAAATTTTCTCCCATTATCATTGGGTTTAGCGAAAGGATATTTGCAAAAGCACCCTCCTGAAGATCAAAATAAATATTATTTTTATCCGAAGTATCCGGATAAAAACCCAAATATTTACTAAGTGCCAGTAAAAAGAAAATATGAAAATTCGATATCTCATCATTCGTATCTAACCATTGTAAGGAAGCTTCTAAAAAATCGAATAAATTTTGATTGTCTTCTTCTTCGTGAATACTATTACTCAGCATTTCTGCTAAAAAAAAAGTTAAGGCATTTTTTACAATATTAGTTTGTAAAGTTTGGTATTGATAATTTATTTTTGCTTCTCTAATGCTTTCTAAAGTACCTTTATTTTTATGGAATGCCACAATTTCTAGCTGTGACAATAATTGAAAATAAGCCGTTTTTAATTTTCCTTTTTTTGATGCCAAAACACCTTTTAACAAATAACTTTTTATACCGTCAGAAGCTGTAAAAGCTTTGACAATTAAGCTAGTATCTCCATATTTAAGTGATGATAAAACTATAGCTTTTGTGGTGACTTGCATTTTGGGTATTAGGTATTAGGTATTAGGTAAAGGTAATACTTTACATTATTGTGTTTATTAGGCAAATAATTAAAAAATGATTTTTCTTTTTTTAATTATTGACATTTACAAAAATCACTTCAACGATTAATTTGTACAAAAAACGGCCAAAGTGAACCACTGAAAACGTAATTTTTTGAGCCACCTAAAAACTCTTTTCATCCTAAGCTATTAAAAGGATTTACAATAATTATGCAATGCTCACTTTTATCCGCTGCTGGTGGCTCACTTTGTCCGTCCTATCCAGCGCGCCTCGTTTGTGCAAGCAATAATAATAACCAAGTTGGTGAAAAACTTAAATAACACATCACTATTTTTTGTAGGTGACATTATTAAAAAATAAAACCTCTAAGTTTTATAAAACTTAGAGGTTTTTATAGTTATGTAGGTGAATTTAAATAACCCCTTGTGCCAACATAGCATCAGCAACCTTTACGAAACCTGCAATGTTTGCTCCTTTTACGTAGTTACAATACCCGTCTTCTTCTTTACCGTAAGCGATACAAGAATCGTGAATATCGCTCATAATATCTTTTAAACGGCTATCTACTTCTTCTCTGGACCAACTAATACGAAGGGAGTTCTGAGACATTTCTAGTCCAGAAGTGGCTACACCACCTGCATTAGAAGCTTTCCCCGGAGCGAATAAAATTCTAGCTTTGTAAAATTCGTGATGTGCATCTGGTGTTGCAGGCATATTAGCGCCTTCTGCCACACATATACAGCCATTTTTAATTAATGTTTTAGCATCTTCGCCATCTAATTCGTTTTGCGTAGCACATGGTAATGCAATATCACATGTTACTTCCCATGGATTTTTCCCGTCATGAAATGTAGCAGAAGTATACTTATTGGTATATTCAGAAATACGGCCGCGTTTGTTGTTTTTTAAGTCCATCACAAAAGCTAATTTTTCTTCATCGATACCATCTTTATCGTAAATATAGCCTTGAGAATCTGATAAGGTTAACACTTTACCACCTAGTTGAAGTACTTTTTCGGCTGCATATTGTGCTACGTTACCAGAACCTGAAATGGTCACTGTTTTTCCTTGAAAATCTTCTCCTTTTGTTTGGAGCATACTTTGTGCAAAATATACCGTACCGTATCCTGTAGCTTCAGGGCGAATTAAAGAACCACCCCAAGATCTGCCTTTACCGGTTAAAACGCCTGTAAATTCATTTCTGATTTTTTTGTACATCCCAAAAAGGAATCCTATTTCTCTAGCACCAACACCAATATCACCAGCAGGCACATCGGTATTAGGACCAATATGTCGGTTTAATTCTAACATAAAGGCATGGCAAAAACGCATTACTTCATCGTCAGATTTTCCTTTAGGATCAAAATCAGAACCACCTTTACCACCACCCATAGGTAATGTGGTTAAGCTATTTTTAAATACTTGCTCAAAAGCTAAAAACTTAAGTATACTGGCATTTACCGAAGGGTGAAAACGTAAACCACCTTTGTATGGGCCAATGGCGGAATTCATCTGAATTCTGTAGCCTCTATTTACGTGAATATCACCCTTATCATCTACCCAAGCTACTCTAAAAGAAATTAACCTTTCGGGTTCTACCATGCGTAGTAAAATATTTTTACCATTGTAAATTTTATTTTGAGCGATATAAGGAATTACGGTTTCCGCAACCTCTTGAACCGCTTGTATGAACTCTGGTTCGTGACCATTTCTGGTTCTTACCTCATCCATGAATATTTTAATTTTATCGTCCATTTTATGTATTTTGGTAATATTAGTTTTAGTATTAAAATTGCTTTTGTTGTTGAATATAAAATATAACGCCAAAATTATACTATTATCATAATT
>JANQTG010000134.1:28155-31079 GCA_030731855.1 Cellulophaga sp.
TGCTTTTGTTGTTGAATATAAAATATAACGCCAAAATTATACTATTATCATAATTTAAGGTGTATATTTTTAAAAAATTAATAAATTGATATTATATTTTTAAATTTGCTAGTATCTTGATTATTAATTTATGGTTTGTTTACTAAAAAATTACTTTTTTGAGTAATACTATGCATAAAATTCAAAAAACTAAATAGTGCTCTATTTAAAGATAAATTATGCTAGGGCTTGTTCTAAATCAGCGATTAAATCTGACACATCTTCAATCCCAACACTTAGCCTAATTAGCGCATCAACTACGCCTACTTTTTCGCGGTCTTCTTTTGGTATACTTCCATGGGTCATACTAGCGGGGTGCCCTACTAAACTTTCAACACCTCCTAAAGATTCTGCTAAGGTAAAAACATTTAAATTCTCTATAATTTTTTTAGCATCAGTATACCTACTTCCTTTAGGTATAAATGAAATCATGCCCCCAAAACCTTTCATTTGCTTTTTTGCAATATCGTGGTTTGGATGGTCTACAAAGCCAGGCCAATATACTTTTTCAACTTTAGGATGTTTTGCTAAATAATGAGCAATTGTAGCACCATTTTCACAATGGCGTTGCATTCGTACATGTAAGGTTTTGATACCACGAAGCACCAAAAAACTATCCATAGGGCCACAAACAGCGCCACTTGCATTCTGAATAAAATACAATTTATCTGCCAGTGTTTTTTCATTCACTATCAAAGCTCCTAAAACTACATCGCTGTGCCCACCCAAATATTTGGTAGCAGAATGCATTACAAGGTCTGCACCTAAATCTAAAGGTTGTTGTAAATAAGGGCTGGCAAACGTATTGTCAACGGCAAATAAAAGTTGGTGTTTTTTTGATAGTATTGAAACTGCTTCCAAATCAATAATATTCATCATAGGGTTTGTTGGCGTTTCTACCCAGATTAATTTTGTTTTGGGAGTAATTTGGGTTTCAATATGCTTAACATTCTGCATATTTACAAAATGAAAAACTAAACCGTAGTTCTCGAAAATTCTTTTAAATAATCGATAACTACCTCCATATAAATCTTCGGTAGCTATAATTTCGTCTCCTGGATTAAAAAGTTTTAGAACGGCATCAATAGCTGCTAATCCGCTGGCAAAGGCAAGTCCGAACATGCCGTTTTCTATACTTGCAAGCGATTTTTCTAAAGCAGTTCTTGTTGGGTTTGCACTTCTGGAATAAGCATATCTCGAATGTTCCCCTGGAGAAGATTGTGCATACGTTGAGGTTTGATAAATAGGGGTCATTACTGCCCCATAGGCTTTATCAGGAGCTTGACCTCCGTGGATCACTTTCGTATTAAATTTTAACTTATTTTCTTCCATATAAGATGCCTTAACTTTTAAACGTACTCTTATCTTTGTAGTATAACAAGCAGGTTAATCAAAGTTATATAATTCCCTTTAAAATGAAGTTAAAAATATTGTTCTTATTCCTTTTCTGTAGTGCTTTATCCTGTAAAAATAAAGAAGAAGCCGCTTATGTTCCTTTAAAATTTGAAAGTGATACATGTGTAGCTTGTGCTTCAGTAGCTATAGAAATATTTGAATTTAAAAAAGATACCGACTTAGGAAAGGCTGTAAATGATGGCTTACGGGAAGAAGTTGTTAGGCAATTAAACTACGAGGGTGATGTAAAACTAGCTAGTATTGATGACGCTATTGCAGCATTTAAAGCTGAGTTTGAAGCCTTAAAAAATAAATATCCAGAAGATACAGTAGAATGGGAAGCCATTATTAAAAGTGATATAACTTTTGAAAATGATGATGTATTAACTATTAAATTAGACACCTATATTTTCACCGGTGGTGCCCACGGACATTCGTCATTACGGTTTTTAAATTTTAATAAAAAGAAAAACGAATTGTTCGAAAATTGGGAACTTTTTAAAGAAAAAGACGATTTTGAGCATTTTGCAGCTACTAAATTTAGAATCCAAGAAAGTATCCCTCAAAATTCCGAAATTAATAGCACGGGATTTATGTTTGAAGGCGAAATTTTTTATTTACCCAACAATTTAGGATTCACCGAAAAAGGCCTACAATTAATTTACAACCAGTACGAGATTGCTTCCTACGCTGATGGCCCTATTATGATGACTTTGCCTTATGATGAAATAAATAAATATCTGAAAAGCCCTGTAAAGGCCCCCTAGCCCCCGAAGGGGGTAAGGCCTCCCCTAACCCCTCCAAAGGAGGGGAACAAAAAATGTTTTAAGCATTTTTATGTAATTCCTCCTTTGGGGGTTAAGGGGGCTCAGCGTATTACTTTCAATAAAGACAAAATTGCCCCTAAATGAATTCCTTCATGGAAAATATTAAATGCCATGGCGTCTTCTACACTATCTAAAGTAATATTTACACTAGTGGTATAAGAATTATAGGTTTTAAAACTCCCTTTTTGGTAATCTTCTTGCGTCCATTCAATGGTAGAAAATAAAAAACCTGTGATCATTTCAATCTCTTCATCAGTTGCCGTACCATCAGGTACTGTTCCTTTCATAAATTTATCGACTAATTCGTCAGAAATACGCATGGGCAATCCGCTAAATTTATACGCTAAAATTTGTTGAGTTGCCACTACATGTGCAATATTCCACCAAATATTATTGCGATACCCAGTCGGAATTTTGAGTAATTGTTCCCTTGGCGTGTCTTTAAGAAATTTATATAATATTTTTCTGTTCTGTAAAGTGATGTTAAATAGCTTTTCCAATGTTTGTATGTTTTATTAAAGGCTAAAAATAGAACATTTCAACAGAAATAGGTTTCTTTGTACTTGAAAAGTTGGTTTATAGTTGGTAGTTTTTAGTCGGTAGACGGTAGTGAAGAAAAAAATACGAAGTACGAAATACGAAGTGCAAAATAAGAAGTAAGAA
>JANQTG010000134.1:31179-44405 GCA_030731855.1 Cellulophaga sp.
GAAGTAAGAAGTATAAGAAACACAAAAAATAACAATCTAAAAAAAATGAAAAAAATATACCACTTAAGCACTTGTAATACTTGTCAGAAAATTATAAAGGAATTAGCTCCTTTAGACGGTTTTACGTTACAAGACATAAAAACAGAAGCTATTACTCCTGAGCAATTAGAAGAAATGCATCAATTATCAGGTAGTTTTGAAGCGTTATTTAGCAAAAGAGCTCGTTTGTTTCGTGAAAAAGGGCTGAATGAAAAAACACTTTCTGAAGCGGATTATAAGGCCTTAATTTTAGAGCATTATACTTTTTTAAAAAGACCTGTTACGATAGTAGAAAATGAAATTTTTATAGGAAACACTGCTAAAGTTGTTGCAGCTGCTAAACAAAAAATAAATTCGTGAGTAAAAGAACTTTGGCCATAATAGCAGCTTTTTTTGCTACTTTAATCTATGGTTTAAACCATTCCATAGCCAAAGAAGCCATGCCTACTTACGTACAACCTTTCGCATTTATTTTTCTTAGAGTGGCAGGAGCCGCACTTCTATTCTGGTGTATTGCCCCTTTTGCTCCTAAACAAAAAATTGAACGAAACGACTGGTGGCGCATTATTGTTTGTTCCATTGCCGGAATGGTGATTAATATGCTGGCATTTTTTAAAGGTATACAATTATCTACCCCTATAAATAGTGCTGTTTTAGTAACGATTACGCCCATAATCGTTGTGCTTTTATCGGCTTTATTTATCAAAGAAAAAATAACCTTAACCAAAGGTTTAGGGGTTTTTTTAGGCTTAGTAGGTGCCGTGACTTTAATTCTTTTTGGTGCTGAAGTACGTGCAGATGCTCCAAATATTCCTTTAGGTAATTTTCTATTTTTAGTAAATGCAACATTCTACGGCACTTATTTAATTTTAGTCAAAAAATTAATCGAAAAATACCATCCGTTTGTACTCTTAAAATGGTTGTTTACAATTGCCGTATTTGTAAATTTACCGATAACTTTTTCTGAAGTGACCGCCATAGAATGGTCTTCTTTACCGTTGAATATTATTGGTGCCATCGTCTTTGTAGTTTTAGGCACCACCTTCGGAACCTATGTTTTAAACGCATTTGCCTTAACGCAATTAAAAGCATCTACTATTGGCGCATTTGTGTACTTACAACCTTTAATAGGCGTACTTTTTGCCTTATTCATCGGCAAAGACCAATTAACAACGGTAAAATTATTTGCCATGGCGCTTGTTCTTGTTGGGGTATATTTGGCCAGTAAACAACCTCGAAACAAAACCTCGATACCTACTAAAACAAGCAATAATTAGTGTAGTACAAGCTTCACAAAATTTTTAAAGATCGATTATCACGTCAAAAAACCTAGACTAAATTTTTAGGTGTTTTAGTGAATTTACGAGTATCTTCTTTACTTAATACTTTAAAACCATCTCCTTTAGCTGCACTTTTAAATAGTGTTAAAAAAGTATCTGAGAGCCCTGTTAAACTTCTTGTTTTAAGATCCATCCAAGCACCCATCATTTCGCAGTGTGCAAAATTGTTTCCCTTATGATCATAGAAATTATGGTGAAATTCAAAAAATTTACCATCTTCACTCATGCCCATAATTTCCATAGATACTTTTACTGGTCTGCCAGGAAAAGCTTCTTTAAAATAATAAATATGCTCATAAAAAACTACAGGGCCAAGCTCATGTTGCGCCAATGTTTTTTGGTCAAAACCCAATTGCATTAAAAATGCCATACGTGTATGACTCATAAAATTAAGGTATGCCGAGTTAGCTAAATGGCGATTGGCATCAACATCACTCCAACGAATTTCAAATTCTTTTAAATACATGGTATATTTTTTTGCTATGCACGCATAATAATCCCAAAAATAGCATAGTTTTGATAAAACAAGAATATTTGTCTTGTAAATTTTAAATTTAAAACTACTATTATGTCTCAAAAAGCAACTTTTATCAACGATTTATCACTTCCCGTAGTCGCAGCACCCATGTTTTTGATTTCTGGGCCAGAACTCGTTATAGAATGTTGTAAAAACGGAATTGTAGGTACTTTTCCTGCTTTGAATCAACGTACAAGTGAAGGCTTTGAAGAATGGGTGATTCAAATTAAAACAGCATTAGCTAATTTCGAAAAAGAGACAGGTAAAAAAGCCGCGCCATTTGGTGTAAACTTAATCGTTCACCAAACCAACCCCAGATTAGAAGCCGATTTAAAATTATGTATGAAACATAAAGTGCCTTTAATTATTACTTCTTTAGGCGCTGTTTCGCAAGTGGTAGATGCGATTCATAGTTATGGTGGCTTGGTTTTTCATGATATTATTAAAAAACGTCATGCAGAAAAGGCAGCAGAAGCAGGTGTCGACGGATTAATACTCGTTGCTGCAGGCGCTGGCGGACACGCAGGTACTATAAACCCGATG
Source organism: Cellulophaga sp. (assembly GCA_030731855.1). Classification (GTDB taxonomy): domain Bacteria; phylum Bacteroidota; class Bacteroidia; order Flavobacteriales; family Flavobacteriaceae; genus Cellulophaga. The sequence goes on from JANQTG010000134.1 coordinate 33,619, forward strand.
ACTTTAGTGGCAGAAATTAAAAAATTCTATCATAAAACTATTTTACTTTCTGGTTGCATCAGTACAGGTAGAGATGTGGCTTCGGCGTTACAAATGGGAGCAGATCTTGCGTATATGGGAACTCGCTTTATCAATACAAATGAAAGCAAAGCAACCGATGAATACCGTAAAATGATTATTGATGCTGGCGCTAGCGATATTGTATATACTGCATCAATTTCTGGTGTTCACGCGAATTTTTTAGGGGCAAGTTTAACAGCTGCTGGTATCACCGCAGAAGATTTAAAGAAAGATGTAAAAATAGATTTTGGTAAAGAATTAGATACAGAAGCTAAAGCTTGGAAAACTATTTGGTCTGCTGGTCAAGGTGCTGCTACAATCGATGATAGTAGTTCGGTGGCAGAATTAGTTACTAAATTAAAATCTGAATTTAAAACTGCGATTGAAGATCAAATTAAAGTTTTAAGTACTTTTCCGAAGTAAATTTAGAAGTATTCAGTTGAAAACTTTGCAGCATACTAATTCAAAAAACTAAAGAAGATACTATAAATCGTTTTACAAAAAATTGTTGAGAACTAAATGCCGCTAATTACATCAACATATAATCCTCCATTTTTATTTAAAAACGGACATATAAGTACCATTTATGCAGGTGTTTTTCGTAAAGTTGACGGCCTAATCCAAAAAAGAGAACGAATAACCTTACCTGATACTGATTTTATCGATTTAGATTGGAGTTTTAGCGCTATTCCATCGAGAAAAGTGGTGATTATTTTACATGGTTTAGAAGGCAATGCGCAGCGTGCCTATGTTACAGGAAGTGCAAAAGCATTTAACCTAAATAATATCGATGCTTGTGCGGTTAATTTTAGAAGTTGCAGTGGCGAAGCGAATCGTTTATTCAGATCATACCATTCTGGTGCTACGGAAGATCTTGAAGCCGTAATTCAACATATTCTTGAAACTAGAAAGTATGACGAAATTTATTTGCATGGCTTTAGTTTAGGAGGAAATTTACTTTTGAAATACTTAGGGGAACGCCAAATAATTCCGACAGAAATAAAAGGAGCAGTAGCGGTTTCCGTTCCATGTGATTTGCATGATTCTTTACAGCAATTACTACTCAATAAAAATAAGCTGTATGCCAATAGATTTAAAAAACATTTATTGAAAAAATTATGCGACAAGCAGCTACTCTTTCCAAATAAAATTAGTGATGCAGAGATCTCAAAAATTGAAACTTTAAAAGATTTTGATGATGTTTACACGAGTAAAGCGCACGGTTTTAAAGATGCCATAGATTATTATACGAAAGCCAGTTGTTTACAATTTTTGCCGAATATTACCATTCCGACCTTAATTATCAACAGTAAAAACGATTCTTTTTTAGGAAAAAAATGTTTTCCGTATGATATCGCTGAACAAAATAAACACTTATTTTTAGAAACACCACATTATGGTGGTCATGTAGGTTTCTACGGAAAAGAAAATAAAAGTTATACTGAAAAAAGAGCGATAAATTTTTTAGTAGAGCATGGCTTAAAGCACTAGATTTTGTATCTTAGTACAGTAATAAAAAGAATTAAAAATGAAAAAAATAATTGGTATTTTGAGCATCAGTTTACTTTTGGCAAGCTGTGGAGAAAAAAAGGAAGAGAAAAAAGAAGGTTTTGAAATGAACCGGGCTAAAACAGAAAAGAAAGTTACCGAAGCCAAAGCAGAAGTACCTGTTGATATGGATAATCAAGGTGTTGGCCCTTTTAAAAACATTACTTTTCCAGAAACTATAGATACTGAATTGGCAGCACTTGGTGAAGCTAAATACAGTACGGTTTGTACTGCGTGCCACATGCCTAACAAACGTATGATTGGACCTGCCTTATCAGGTGTTTATGAAAGAAGAAGTGCCGCTTGGGTAATGAACATGTTAAAAAATCCGGATGTAATGTTGAAAGAAGATCCAATAGCGCAAGCCTTATTAAAAGAATATAACAATGCCGTTATGATTAACAACAACTTGTCTGACGACGAAACTAGAGCCGTTGCTGAATATTTAAGAACTTTATAACTAATTATTAAATCTATTTTTTTAGAAACCGCTGTTGACAGCGGTTTTTTTGTTTCTATCAGGGTTAAAGAATAATTTTATGTGGTTAAATTAAAAAGCTTTTTGCGAGTTGAATAGACCTATTTTTGTATAAATTTAGTGAATCTAATTTATGATTATAGACAGAATAAACAATTGGTTTAAGGTATCAAAACAATATTTTTTTACTTATAGTAATGGGTTTTTTAATCTGTCTTACTTATCAAATTCACCAGAAGTTATTGTAAAAAGTTGTATTAAATTACCTTTTATGAAACACGATAGTGAAAAGCAAATGCTTTATGCAGATACGCCGTTTCTGAAAGGAGAATTTTGCTACTCAGAATTAGAGCATGGTTTATGGGTTTTTAGTTCTATAATGGAATATAAAAATAACGTGGCTTATAAACCCGTTTATGACAAGTTTTTACCCGCTGATTATTACTGTGTAACCATAAATTTTATTGAAAACGAACTCTATGATCGTGCTTACGAGTTCAATAACGTAAAAATTACCAATCATTCTCTTTCTTTTTCAAAACCAGGAACAGATTTTATCAATTGCCACTTTAAAGGTTCTAAAGAAACCATGTATATGCTTTATTTCAGTGAAGAATGGGCGGATAAAAACATTACGAATTCAACATCTATTTCGCAAAGTGTTCATGCGTTAATGGAGGACAAGCAAAAAGATTTTTTGAACTATAGTATCATTCAAAATGAATTTCAACCCTTAGTAGATCATCTTCAAGCTAATTTTGATCAGGTTTCAAAACCTAATATTTTTGAGCTCAAAAAACTTAGTTATGAATTCTTAACCCTATTTTTTAGTTCGCTAGAAATGGAAGATAATTTTAATTCTAACCAGCTAAGCCATGGCGACAGAATTAAAATACAGAAAATTGAACATCATTTAAGCAGAAACCTTTACCAGAAATTCCCTGGAATTGATGTGCTTTCTGAAAAATTTAAAATCTCACCTACGCGATTAAAACAAAACTTTAAAATACTTTATGGCGTGCCAATTTTTGCTTATTTTCAAAATGCTAAAATGAAAATGGCATTATATTATATTGAAAAAACAGAATTAAAAATTAAGGATATTGCACTAAAATTTGATTATGAAAATGTTGGTAAATTTTCAAAAGCTTTTCAAAAATGTCATGGTCAACTACCCTCCAAACATCGTTCTTAGCGTGAATTGTCTTATCGGGCTATTTGTGCCTTATTGGGTTTTAATTTCGTTCTAACTAAAACATACCTTTAGTTTTCTAAATTAAATGCTTTTAGAAAACTATTTATGAGCCAATATCAAAATAAATTAACGACTCTAGTTGTTGGAAATGGTTCTGCTTTAACCGAAATTATTCTTAAAAAACTTAACGCAAACGGATTCCAATCTAAATCTTGGGAAAAATTACGGATTTCGGATGCCCACAAAGATGTTAGACCTGTACTTTCGCTGCCACAAACTTTAAAAGGCACTTTAGAGGGTGTGCATACCATTATTTCAACACTGTCTATTCATGAAGAACAAAGGAGTCTTTACGATACGGTAAGTGATTATAAATATAATTTGAATTTACTCCAAGAAGCACAACGAGCTGGTGTGCATAAATTTATATTTCTAGTACTCATGAATACTAGTTCAAAAGAAAAGGAAGAGGCTGAATATAGTAGAAAGTGTTTTGAAGAAAGTTTAAAAAACGCTAACATAAACTATGTTATTTTGAGAGTAGCCTCTATTTTTCAAGAATGGAATACACTATTGAATATGGCACACCGAGGAAAAATAATTATTGTGGGTAATGAAGATCAACATAATCCGATTCACCTAAAAGACATTGCAAAAGCTTGTATTGATTTATTAGCATCAAATAATTTAGATATTACCTTAGAAGGTCCTCAGAAAATGACTTCAAAACAAATGGCACAAATAGCATTTAAAGCACATGGTAAACATTCAAATTTAATTTTTTTACCACAATTTATGTCGAATTTTATTCATTGGATATGTAAACAATTAGGTGTTTTTAGTCACTTTAATAATCCTATTTTGTTTATTCCTGAAAGGCATGAACAACCCTATCTTAAAAAAGAATTTGGCACCACTACTTTATTTAGTTTTTATCAAGATCAAGTAGAAAAAATTAAGCATTCGAAAAACCAAAGAAACTAACTCACTTTTTAAGTTTAGTCTATTTTAACCCTAATTTCTTCATTTAATTTACTCAAACCTATCCGCAACAACCTTATACGTTGGATCTTCTAAAACGTTTACATCAATAATAGCATCTGCATTTTCTAATAGTTTTAAGCAATCTTTACTTAAATGCTTTAAATGTACTTTTTTATTTATTTTTCGATAGCGCTCTGTTAATTTATTCAAAGCTTCAATACCAGACATATCAGCAACACGACTTTCTTTAAAATCGATAATTACTTCTTCTGGATCATTAGGAACATCGAACTTTTCAGTAAATGCAGTAGTAGAACCAAAAAACAAAGGACCATATATTTCATAGGTTTTAACGCCATTTTCATCTACACTTTTACGAGCACGAATACGTTTTGCATTTTCCCATGAATACATCAAGGCAGATATAATTACACCCAATAAAACCGCAACGGCTAAATTATGGGTAATGGCCGTAATTAAGGTGACTAAAACCATCACAATAACATCAGAATTAGGCATTTTTTTAAAGGTTTTAAAACTAGCCCATTCAAAAGTACCAATTGCCACCATAAACATTAGTCCGACTAAAGCTGCCATTGGCAAACGCTCTATTAAACTAGAACCAAACATAATAAACACTAAAAGCATTACTGCTGCCGTAATTCCTGATAAACGAGCCCTTGCACCCGATGAGGTATTAATTAAGCTCTGACCAATCATCGCACAGCCACCCATTCCTGAAAGAAACCCTGATAAAATATTTGCGGAGCCTTGCGCTACACATTCTTTATTTCCGCTACCACGTGTATCTGTAATTTCGTCGATAATATTAAGTGTCAACAAACTTTCAATAAGTCCTACTCCGGCAACGATAGCTGCAAAAGGAAAAATTATTTTAAAAGATTCAAACGTTATTGGAATATTAGGAATAGAAAGCGGCGGAAAACCACCTTTTATGGTTTGTCCTTCTTTCATAATACCTGCAACAGTTAAGGTATCAATATTAAAACCAATAACCAATGCAGAAACAATAAGTATGGCCACCAAGGTAGAAGGCACTGCTTTCGTTAATTTTGGTAAGCCCCAAATAATTAACATGGTGAGTAGCGTTAGACCTAGCATACTAAAAAATGAAGGCCATGGTAGCAAATCTGTGGTATCCTTAACATAAAAATTAGGAAACTGCGCCATAAAAATAATAATTGCCAATCCGTTCACAAAACCAAACATGACAGGGTGAGGTACTAAACGTATAAATTTACCCAATCGCAAAACGCCTGCTAAAATTTGTAAAATACCCGCTACAATTACGGTTGCAAAAACATAGTTTAAGATTGTTGCAGGAGTTATGTCTGGAATATTTTCTTTCAGTTCTAAAATTAATCCTATAAAAACTACAGCAACGGCGCCTGTTGCTCCAGAAATCATGCCTGGGCGACCACCAAATATCGCTGTAATTAATGCTAAAACAAAAGCAGCGTAAAGTCCTGTTAAAGGAGAGAATCCTGGAATTAGTGCAAAAGCAATTGCCTCAGGAACTAAAGCTAAAGCTACTGTTAATCCTGAAAGGATTTCAGTTTTATAATCTACTTTTTGTTTAAAATCGAATAAATTAAGGAGCTTCTTCACAATAGTATTTTAAGGGCGCAAAAGTACTACTTTTGATTCGGACAGAAGCCATCTATCTGAATTATAACGTATCTATATAAAAAAACCGCCACAAGCTTTCACCTTTGTAGCGGTCTTAACTAAATTAAGAGAACTGGAAAATTATCTTTGTTATTTTTTCTGACGCTTTACATTCATTATTGGATTCTTAACTTTTACACGCTTTTTGGTGCTTTGTTTTACTTCAGATTTTAAATATTGAATATAGCCTCTACCTTTAAATTCGTAGGTAGTACCACTATTTGGATGGTATAATTCTATCGTTTTATCATTTATTACATATAGTTCAAAATAGTCATCACCTATAAAATCGTAGCTTAGTGTAATTGTTTTTAAGGTGGGGTTATTGGCCAGATCAAACACCTGATAATCGCCTTGAAAATCCCATTGCAAACTATTTAAATTAGTTCCTAGCGCATCTATAGAAGATTTAAAAAAATCACCACTATTGCTTGACAAAAACTGAAGATAATTTTCGTTATCAAAATCATTCAATGCTCCAATATTGCTGGTAAATACTTTTTCCCAAACATCATACTCCTGTAAAAAGTATTGAATATTGTCGTAGAAAAGCATATCATAATCAAAATTATTACGGCTAAATCCTTTTAAATAATACGATGTATTTGAGCTTCTGTCAAACAACTCTATAGTCCGATTATTTACAGGAATAACCTCAAGTATCCAAATTCCGTCTACATCATGATTAATTTCTATACCACCTCTTATAGGATTATAAATTCCCACATCAATGCCAAAGCCATTGCCATTTTTTCCGATGCCAGCAATATTATTATTTGCTAATAAAGTACCGCGATCAAAAGTTAAAGTAAAAGCACGTTGTAAAAATGGTACCTCACCATTTCCATTCGTGGCATTAATATCTACATACCATAATTCATGTGCGCTCAGTACTTGATCTACAGAAAAAGCAGATTCTTCAAAAAATTCATCTTCTATAAGTACCTCGGTGTAACAAGATGAAGCTAATAATCCTATAAAAAGGAATCCGAATAGTAGTCTTGTTTTCATAATTAAAATATTTAAGGTTCTTTAAGTACAAAACAATTCTCGTGCCATGATTTTTACACCACTGATTATCAATATTTTATGTTGATAATAATTTGACTAATTTTGTGAGTAGAAAGATGAACAAACTTTTTTTAGATAGATATCAATTATGAACAGAGCTACGAAATTTGCTGTTTTAGGAGGAGGAAGTTGGGCAACCGCCATTGTAAAAATGTTGACAGAAAATGTAGATAGTGTGCATTGGTTTATGCGAAATACAGATGCTATTGAGCATATTAAAAGCCAAGGACATAACCCAAACTATTTAAGTTCTGTAGAGTTTAATACCAAACAATTGATATTAACAGATGATATTAATACCGCTGTAACTGAGGCCGATATTTTAATTTTTGTAATTCCGTCTGCATTTCTAGAAACAGAATTAAAAAACTTAACTGCTTCTTTAAAAGATAAAACTATTTTCTCAGCCATTAAAGGAATTGTGCCCGAAACAGGACGCATTGTAGGCGAACATTTTCATGAAAAATATGCTATTCCCTTTGAAAACATTGGTGTTATCACTGGTCCTTGCCATGCAGAGGAAGTTGCATTAGAGCGTTTATCCTATTTAACCATTGCTTGTGCTGACACCAAAAAAGCCGAGATTGTTGCCGAACATTTAAGTTGTGAGTATATAAAAACCAAAATTTCGGACGATATTATTGGTACGGAATACGCTGCCATGCTTAAAAATATTTATGCAATTGCTGCTGGTATTGCGCATGGCTTAGGCTATGGTGATAATTTTCAGAGTGTGCTTATGAGTAATGCCATTCGTGAAATGAAGCGGTACATAAAACGCGTTCATAAGATGAAGCGTAACATTAATAACTCAGCCTATTTGGGTGATTTATTGGTGACTGGTTATTCGGTATTTAGCCGAAATAGAATGTTTGGTAATATGATTGGTAAAGGCTACACGGTAAAAAGTGCCATGATGGAAATGAAAATGGTTGCCGAAGGGTATTACGCTACTAAAAGTGCTTACGAGATTAACGCAAAACGCAAAAAAAAATCAAAAACTCCCATTTTAGATGCGGTATATCAAGTTTTGTACAATGAAAAAAATGCTAAAAAAGTGTTTAAAGCCTTGACCGAGGAGTTAGATTAGTATGAAATGTTTAATTTAAAATATTCTTTAAAACGACTGCTCCAATGATCACTCCCAAAATAAGTCCGTATCCAAAAATAGTGCTTAATTTAATATTTGCGAATTTCTCCATGATTACAAATTTTTAATTGCGATTGCTTGATGTATTAAAATTAATATTTTCTTTGAAAATAAAAAAATGGCAAGTTCAAAATTCCATGTACATTATTAGTAATGTATTTTTAACTTTTACGACCCAGCCAGTTTCATTTCCTCAGGAATTCTCGGATTCATAATTTTAAACCAGAGAGGAGGAAAAAATGACAATACCATAGATGTTGGGTAACCATAAGGCATTTGTGGTGAGATATCGTGATAATCTAACACTTGATATTTTTTAGAAGATTTAAAATGATGATCGCTATGGCGTGTGAGTTCATACAAAACAATTCTTCCGATTACATGATTGCTATTCCAAGAATGAACCTCACGCACTCGCTCGTACCTACCAGAAGCTAATTTTTTGCGCAAGAGCCCGTAATGCTCAATATAGTTAACGGTTTCTAACATTAGAAAACCAACAATTCCACTACAAATAGCAAACCCTAAACCTAATAATCCGAAGAACTTAAAGATAATCGCCACATAAAGTAGTTGGAATAATGTGTACCAAAGCATATCGTTTTTTAAAGAGAAAAAACCTTTTTCTGCTGCTTTCAATAACTTTGATTGTAATTTCCAAGCGCTGAAATATTGTCGAAAAACAGAAGTGAACCAGAAAGAATATACCGTTTGGTTATACGCCGCAGTGGCAGGATCTTCAGCTGTAGCCGCCTGTGCATGATGCCCAAAGTTGTGTTCAATATAAAAATGCATGTAAAAAGACGGCAACAGTAATAACTTACCTAAATGACGCTCTATGGTTTTTTGCCGATGCCCTAATTCGTGAGCAACATTAATACCATTGGTGCCTAATACAATCCCTAAACTTAGCACTAAGCCAACAAGCTCATAAATTTCATAACTATGATTGGTAACATCAAAAAGTAAATAGATAACCAATCCAAAAACTATGGGCACATTCAAATAAAGCATCCAATCAAAAAGCTTACTTTTTTCTTTTTCTACCCGTTCTTCGCCCTCCTGGTTTGTGGTGTCGTGTGGAAGCAATACTTCTAAAATAGGAATCAAAAAAAATGCATAAAACGGAGTGAAATAACTAAAATAGCCCTTAAAATAAATACTAATTAATGCCGATAATGGTAAGGTTAATGCAGCTAGATATTTTAAATCTTTCATGAGTTTTTTTTAATTATTCTTTGACTACGCTTTTATTTCCATAAGGATTTGCTTTTCTACCTCAGCTACCTTTTTTTCTACTTCTGCATAATAGTTGATGATGAACTTTCGATTCTGCTCAATTTTAAATAAATATAATAGGACTATTTTTTTCTGTTCGATGGGTATTTTTAAAGGAAAATCAATACCCGCGATGACATTATTCTCATCGAATATAAAATTGGGCGCTAAGCTTGCCGTTATTTCTTTAAAATAATTTTCTTGAAATTGCATTTCGGCATATTCTTCCTCCAATTTTCTTAAAATATCGTAGTTATAGGCGTAAAGCGATATAATTTGAAGTCGTAAAGAATCATTTTTAATCAGTTCTAAGCCTCTAGATTTTAAAGTTTCGTACCCTGCGGTATTCTGTATAGAGATAAAATCTCTAGTTAAACTTCTATAGTAGATTAGTAGTGAATCGGTATTTACTTTTTTATCCGCAAGCAAGTCCCGAAAATAAGTACAGGCATCTATTCCATATTTATGTCCGAGTTTATTCTGTTTTATGTCAAGTATATCTTTTTCTAATCCGTTGGCAATTTCAATAAGAATTTTATTTTCCGATTCGTTCGCTTTTCTATTTTCGTTCCAGTTATTCAAAACAAAGGCAGACAAGACAGCCAAAAAGATGGATACAAATTCAAATCCGTATTTTTTCCATTTTTTAAACTTCATTTTCAATGATTTTTGTAGCACACCTTAATGTCAATTATCAGATAATTAAATGCTTATTCAGTCTTAAAAATACAATATAATCTTGAAGATAAACATAAAAAAACCATAAGAACTAAACTTTGAAACGTGTAGCACTTATGGTTCGTATTATTAAAAAAATACGTTAGAGTTATACTATTATTGATGATATGCTGTGTTATGTGCTAACGCGTTGCCACAAGTGTTACAATTACCCGCAGCTCCTGAACCTCCTGAACAACCCTGGTTGCAACTGTAATGCCATACGCCAGCAGCATTTTGACTTGGTTCTGGCAGAGTTTGAGTAGTGTTTGGCGTAGTAAAAGGAGTTGATGTGGTTGGTGCTGCATTTGCAGTACCGTGATACGCTTGGTTATGGGCTAAAAGACCTCCGCAGGTGCTGCAATTACCAGCTAGGCCAGCACCTCCAGCACAGCCTTTACTGCAGGTATAATGCCAAAGACCAACTGCATTTTGAGCAGGTTCGGCACCCGAATTTTGAGTTGTATTACCTTGATTAGCCCATTTTTCTAAATCTAAAGGTTGTAGTGTTTCTTCTACTGGTGCTTCTTTTACTTCTTCTTTACAGGATGAAAGAAAAAGTGTTGAGCTGAATAATAAAATGGTGATGAATCTAAGGTATTTCATATTTGAGTTTT
>JANQTG010000135.1:0-5321 GCA_030731855.1 Cellulophaga sp.
ATTACCCACCCATCTATTAACCTTATCGATTAAATTACTAGTTTCCATTAAATATCTTGGGTTATCTATAATTCCAAAAGAATAATCACGCTCCGAACCATCTGCATTTTTATAGTCATTTATAGGAAATGTCCCGGAAAAAAATGATAAAGCACTCATTACAGACTTATCACCACCGTTAGCTCTTTTACCTCCTGATTTTGTGTATGATACAGAAGTATTAATTTTAAAGTTATCTGTTATTTTATAACCTGTATTTAGTCTAAAATTTGTTTTTTCATAATCAGTATTTGGTAATACTCCTTGTTCACTATTATTTCCTAAGGAAAGAAAATAATCTAACTTTTCGTCAGCACCACTAATACTAAGGTTAACTTGAGAATTAAATCCCGTTGTAAAAATATCAAAAGGACTATAAAATTGATCTCCTGTTAAATCTATTGCAGTACCATTAGGTAAAATTGATACGTCATCGGAATATCTTGGCCCAAAAGACCAAAAAACAGTACCGGGTTGAACTCTATTAAAACCTGTTTCGGAGTTTGGATCGTATAATAATCTCGGCAAACCACTAAAACCTTCACGGTAAGTAGTTTGTAAAGAGGGAGTTTTTACGACATCTCTAAAAGTAGTAGAAGCTGTAAAATTAATTTTAGCCTTACCTTGTTTTCCTTTTTTTGTGGTAATTACAATAGCACCGTTTGATGCTCTGACACCATATAAAGCAGTAGCCGCTGCACCTTTTAAGACACTAAAGGTATCTATATCCTCTGGGTTAATATCTCCAGCTCTATTTGAAAATGAAAACTGTTCAGAACTATTTGGCGAGTTGGATCCTGCACTTGGTCTTACTTCCCCTGCAAACGTATCGTTATTTAATGCAATACCATCAACAATAATTAAGGGCTGATTGTCTCTATTAGGGTTAACCGAAGTTATACCTCTAATTAAAATATCAACTCCTCCTCCAGATGCCCCAGAAGATCTATTGATTTGCACCCCTGCAACCCTACCTTGAAGAGCTTCAAAAGCATTAGATTGTCCATTCAAATTTAAATCTTCGGCTTCAATTTGCGTTACAGAATATCCTAATGATTTTTGTTTTTGCTCAATACCAAAAGCGGTAACAACAATTTCATCCAAAGCGCTCGCATCTTCTTCAAGTGTCACATTAATTACTTTTGAAGTACTTACGGAAATCTCTGTTGTTTTCATACCTACATATGAAAATCTTAAAACATCACCTTGTTTGGCGTTGATTTTAAAATTACCATCAAAATCTGTTGTTGTTCCTGTTGTAGTACCTATAATCAGTACAGTAACTCCAGGTAGAGGAGCCCCGTTTTGATCTTTTACATTACCAGTAACATCTTGTGCCATACCATAAGCGCATAAAAATAGCGTAGTAAGCAATAAAATTACTTTTTTCATATTTGTTTTGTGTTAGTTATATACGCTAAAGTCTTAAAAAAAACTTAAAAAACAAACAATTAGTAATTAAAATGTTATATATTAATATTTTAATTACTCTTTTTAAATTATTATCACTAAAATAACCAATTATTTATTGAAATATTAATAACACAATCTTATTTGTCTTGTTTTAGTGCTAAGAAAAGTCATTTTACTAAAAGTATTCTTCAAGGTTAATGAAGTTATAGCTCCAATAATTATTTCTAATTTTTTAGCTTATTTAAATAATATTATCGTAACTTATTGACATATAAACCCTTAAATATTTATACCATGAAGAAAATTGTAGGTTTACTAATTATAATGCTTTTTTTGATTTCCTTCACAAAAACAGTAGATAACAAATATTCTTTGGAAGGAACATGGGAACTCGTTGACCGTTATAATTATGACGGAATAAACGTTACGGATACCTTACTTAATTCAAACGGCTACCAACAAGTTAAGATTTACAGTAAAGGTAAAGTAATGTGGACAAGGTATTCTCCTAACGACCCTGCTGAGTGGTTTGGATATGGAGACTATAAGGTTAAAGATGAAGTTTTAGAAGAGCGTTTACAGTTTGGTTCCAAAACAATGATGAAAATTCGAGACACCGTTGAGGTATTTAATTTTAAATTACAATTAGAGGCTAACTACTACAAACAAATTACGCTTGATGATAGTGGAAATCCTATTTTTTCCGAAAATTACAAAAGAATTGATTAGAAAAGAAAACAGCCACATTTTCAAGTGGCTGTTATATTAAATTATGCTACAGAAACCGGTTGCTCAACAGTCGCTAAATAGCGTTCTGCATCTAATGCAGCCATACAGCCCGTTCCAGCAGCGGTAATGGCTTGTCTATATTCTTTATCTTGTGAATCACCACAAGCAAAAACACCCGGTAAATTTGTTTTAGTAGACTTTCCTTTTGTAATTAAATAGCCGGTCTCATCCATATCTAACTGACCCTTGAAAATATCTGTATTTGGCTTATGACCTATTGCTATAAAAAGTCCTGTAATCGCTATTTCAGTTTTTTCACCAGTAGTATTGTTGACCATTCTTAAACCTTCGACTACTTGATCACCTAAAACCTCATCTACTTCTGTATTGTAAAGTACTTTTATGTTTTTAAGACTATTCACTCGATGTTGCATTGCTTTTGATGCTCGCATTTCATCTTTACGAACTAGCATCGTTACACTTTTACAAATATTAGCAAGATATGATGCTTCTTCTGCGGCTGTATCTCCTGCACCAACAATAGCAACATCTTGACCTTTATAGAAAAAACCATCACAAACTGCACAAGCCGATACACCACCACCACGTAGCTTTTGCTCACTTGGTATATTTAAATATTTTGCAGTTGCTCCTGTAGAAATAAGTATAGTTTCAGCTTCAATTTCGGTTTTATCATCAACGATAGCCTTATGAATACCACCAATTTCATTGCTTAAAGTTACTGCAGTTATCATGCCTATTCTTACCTCAGTACCAAAACGTTCTGCTTGTTTTTGTAATTGAATCATCATCGTAGGGCCATCTATTCCATCTGGGTATCCTGGGAAGTTATCTACTTCTGTCGTTGTAGTTAACTGTCCACCTGGCTCCATACCTGTGTATACTACAGGTTTTAAATCTGCACGAGCTGCATAAATTGCTGCAGTATAGCCTGCTGGCCCTGATCCTATAATTAAGGTTTTAATTCTTTCAATTTTATCTGACATAATCTATTTCTTCATTTATAATACTTCAAAAGTAGCTTTTTTGTCAAAAAGCTTACATTAAAAGTTATAAAAAGTTGTTATAAAACTATTAGTTTTTAAAATCTGTAGTTACCAGAATAGCGATGATTATTTTAATTGATCTAAAGAAAGTACCGTTCTAAAACCAATATGTTCAGAGGCCGAATCTGTGCTGCTTCCCATTCTAGAAGAAATACGATAACTTGCACAGTAAGAATCACTGCATAAAAAAGAACCGCCTTTAATCACTTTTTCTTTAACATAAGGGTTATTAGGATTATAAGCTTTCTCTGGGCCTTGTGGATTTACAATTGTTAAGTTCGACTGTAATTGTTCTGTATAATATTTAGTGCTATACCAATCTGTTGTCCACTCCCAAACATTACCAGCCATGTCATACAATCCAAAATCGTTTGGTGGATACGATTTTACTGCTGCCCGCCTTTCATAACCATCGGCTAAGGTATTGTTTACTGGGAATTCTCCTTCCCAAGTATTTGCTTTGGTTTTCAACACAGAAACATCGTCTCCCCACGGATAAATAGTGTTGTCTTGATGTCCTCGTGCCGCGCGCTCCCATTCTGCTTCTGTAGGTAATCTTCTTCCTGCCCATTCACAATAAGCTAATGCGTCTTCATAGGAAATTTGAACCACAGGATCATTATCTTTACCAACTATAGAACTTTTAGGACCGTTAGGGTGTTTCCAGCTTGCGCCTATTTTCCATTCCCACCATTGAGAAAAATCATATAAATTAGGTACAGAACTTTTCGTTTTTTTAAATACTAAAGCACCAGGTTGCAATATGGAATCGTGAGGTTTTGGTGTACCTTCGGGTAATTGTAATTTCATTTCTTCCCAATCTATAGCACGCTCTGCAATAGTGACATAGTTGGTTTCCTTTATAAATTTTTTAAATTGTGCATTTGTAACTTCTGTTATATCCATAAAAAAGCCATCAACACTTACTAGATGTGCTGGTTTTTCATGACTCATAGCCATTTTATCTTGGCTTACTGCTCCTTGTTGAAATTCTCCGCCAGGAATCCAAACCATACCTTCTGGAGTTTTTAATTCATTTGGCTTTTCTACCAAAATATTTACAGTTTTTTCTGCCACCTCTGTTACAATGTCCTTTGAAGATGGTGAATCGTTCTTTTTTGTTTCACTTTTACATTGTAAAAATAAGAATCCTAAAAAAAATAATAAAACATGTACACGTGAAAATTTCATAAGCTATTTTTGTTTGTTTATCATCAACCATACAAAATTAAGCTTTTCAAAAAAAGTAAATTAACTATTGACAAAGAATTATAGCCTAATAGTTTAAACTTATTTCATGACCAGATGCTGTATAAATAACAGAGAATTTATAGGTGTTTAAATTAGCTTGAAGCTTTGCAACTTCTAGTCCATTTACCCATGAAATAGTAACCTCATTCTCAGGAGAATCGTGGATAATTATTTTTCCTAAAAATGCTTTTGACGTATTTCTTAATTTTAATAGTTCTAATTGTTGAAGTACTACCTTTCTTTTTAAGCCTTCTTCAACATCGTTGATAGTTAACGTTGTTCTATTAATTTCTTTATGACCGCCACTGCCCTCTCTATCGGCTGCTGATAAATCGTTCTTACCGGCAAAAATATCTAAATACCATACTTGAGGAATGCCTGGCATAAACAACTGAATTGCTCTTGCTAACAACAATTTTTGCTCATCTTCTCCTAAGGCACTAAAAAAGGTGGCGTTAACCTGATAATAGGATATTTTTTTACCTGACGGATCGTATAAGTTTTTGACCCTACCACCGCGTTCGATGATGGTATTCATAATGTTTTCAATCTCTGAATCGGCTAACAAACCTTGATTATAGGTGCCGTTTACGTCTTTACCTTTTAAGTCTAACACCGGAATACCATCATGACACCCCAGCATATTAACCGTTTTAAATTTTTTAGAAATAATTTCTTTAGCCCAAGTAAAAAGGGCTTTATTAGATTTGTTCTCAAGCGTATGAATCATTAATCCTGGTAAGAAAAAATCATAAATATAATAGCCTTCTTTAGCAACCTCATCGTGTAAATGGAGCCCATATTCTGCATGAATTTCTGGCA
>JANQTG010000135.1:5421-15266 GCA_030731855.1 Cellulophaga sp.
AAGGTATTCCAATAAGGTTTTTCTGTTCCATCAGGAAAAAGCACTTTTAAAATAGGCAAACCAGATTTTCTCATGAAAAGTTTATTCAAAAAAGCTTCCTTCGGTACTATGATACCATCTTCATTAGTTGCTCCATGACCTTTCCAAAACTCGTTCCAATTGATAAAAAAATCTTTATAAACAGATGCATCTCCATTTTTAAGTACATCTTTAAATTGAGGCGAGGCAACAGATAAATGATTCAAAACAATATCGAATTTCAACAGAATATTCAGCTCTTGAAGTGCTTTTAAATCGCTTTCTGAAACTAATTCTTTATTTAAGTCGTAGTCTATAATCGAAAAACCACGGTCTAAATCGCTATTAAAAAACGTAGGCAATACGTAAAATAAAGAAAAGACATCTTTAAACTCTGGCCTTTTCAACATATTAATGGTATCCTTTAAGGTAGAACCTATACTATCAGGATAGGCATTTAACATAACTCCGTTGTTAAATTCCGTAGCCGTTATTCTATTTTCTTTTGACATTTTGAAGCTGATTTAATTTAGTACTACTATAACAATTTAGATAGAATGTTGATATTATCAGGAAGTCTACCCACATTTTGAAGTTTTAAAGCCGCTAATTTTAAAGCGACATCTAAGCAAGTATCTATTGGCTTTTTTTGAAGATAGGCAAACAAAAACCCCGACCAGAATGCATCCCCTGCACCCGTCGCATCCATAATTTTATCGACTTTAATGGCAGGTTTTTCTATAATCCCTTTCCCTTTTTGAGAAAGTTTTACTCCTTTACTTCCTAAGGTTAAACAGACAAACTCTACGCCTTGCTCATGAAAAAATTGAAATATTTCATCGTGAGGCATTTTTCGTTCAAAAAGTCGGGCCATGTCGTCTTCACTTATTTTTACCAAAGGATTTAATTGGCAATATTCTTTAATGACTTCAAAAGCTTTTTTTTGACTTTTCCATAGCTTTTTTGCGTAATTGACATCTATACTCAAGGTACAGCCCAACTCGCTAGCCTCTTTTGCTTTCTTTAAAATAGTGTCTTGCGCAGGCTTTTTGCTGAGGGCAAAGCAAGTGGTATGAAATATTTTACTGTTTGATAAAAGTTGGGCAGAAATTTGATCTTCGCTAATACAGCAATCGGCAGCTCTAAAGGGAATAAAATCAGGCGTTCCATCAGTTTTAGAAACCAAAATAATGCTGGTTGGTTTTTTCTTTTTTTTCTTAATATATTCTTGAAGTATGGTCGTCTCGTTTAATCTATTAAAAATATATTCTCCCAATCCGTCATCTCCAACACTTGCAACCATGGCGGCTTTAAGTCCTAATCGAGAAGAATTCATAGCCACATTCATGGGAGACCCTCCTAAATACCTATGATAATCTCTGGTTTCATTAATCAACACTCCAGATTGATGCCCAATAAAATCTATCAATATTTCGCCTACACATAAAATATCAATCTCCCTTTTTACAGCTGTCATTTTCAAATTAAATTTATTGTAAAGCAATTTAAAATTATTCTACCAAATACCCGATATTATAAGTACGAAATGCTTTTCGTATTTAACTAAATCGTTTTCGTAAATTATTTTTCACCAATAATTTAAGGATATAGTGTATCTTTATTTTATGAAGCCTACTACCCTAAAAGAAATAGCAGATAAGCTAAACATATCGACCTCTACGGTTTCTAAAGCCTTGAAAAATTATCCTGATGTTAGCAAAAAAACAAAAGATTTAGTAAACGATTTAGCAAAAACCTTAAATTATAAACCTAACGCTTTTGCTTTAAACTTAAGAAACAAAGAATCTAAAACTATAGGTTTAATTATTCCTGAAATTGTTCATCACTTTTTTTCGAGTGTTATAAAAGGTATTGTTTCTGAAGCAGAAGAAAATGGCTATTTGGTTATTATTTTACAATCTAACGAATCGTATGAACTAGAAAAAAAGCAAATAGATTTATTACTCAGCCAGCAAGTAGATGGAATTTTAATTTCTCTAGCCAATAATACTGATGATTTTACACATTTAAACGAGGTAATCGCCCAAGACAAACCTTTAGTAATGTTCGATAAAATTGCTAAACTAGTAAGGTGTTCTAAAGTTATTATTGACGACCGAAAAGCCGCTTATGATGCTACACAACACCTTATAGACAGTGGTTGTAAAAAAATAGCCCATTTTAGAGGGCCACATTTAGCTCAGAATGCTATTGATCGTTTTTTAGGCTATAAAAAAGCACTGTTAGATAACCATCTTCCTTTTGATGAATCATTAGTGTTTTTCTGCCAATGTGATGATGATAGTTTTGAAGAAGGTGTTCAAAACGCGCAACAACTTTTAAAAGATCATAATGATGTTGATGGGATTTTTATAACTAATGATTTAATAGCTATTGGCGCCATTTCAGCTTTCAATAAGCTACATATTAAAATTCCCGAACAAATTGCGATAGTTGGTTTCAGTAATTGGTTGATGTCGGCGGTAATTTCGCCAAGTTTAACAACCGTCGACCAACCTGGGTTTTTAATGGGAAAAACTGCCTTTAAACAATTATATAAAGAGATCAAAGATCGTAAAGCAAACAGACCTATTTTATTTGAAGAAATAATATTACCCACTTTTTTAATTAAAAGAGCCTCTACCAAACACAGGGATTAAAATTTAAAAAAATCTTTAGTCACCAATACTTATTACGAATCTTTAATCCAATTATAAGGTGTACGTTTTATCCACATACCACGCGTAAAATCTGGAAAATCTTGAGGTGCTCCATTGTTTTCTATAGATACCTCTGATAATGGCGTAATAGCACTCCAAGCGGCTGCATCATAAGCGTCCATAGGTGGTGCTATTTTTTCTTTTGCGGATGCTATGAAAGAGTTTAATACAAAAAAATCCATTCCACCGTGACCAGCTCCTGTAGCCAACTCACCATATTTTTGCCATAAGGGATGATCATATTTTTTTAGCCATTCGGTATCCGGATCCCATTTATGGGGTTTAGATACGCCTTCAATATATATTCTATCGCCATCATTTTCCCATAAACCATTTGCGCCCTGCACTCTAAACCCTAAAGAATAAGGTCTGGGCAAATTTACATCGTGTGTTATTACTATTGTCTCTCCGTTTGTGGTTTCTACCATAGTGGTAATTACATCGCCTTGCTTAAATTTTAATTTTGCATTCGGATGATCTTTTCCTCCATTCTCAACAATATAATTATGCAAACCAATACTTTTGGTAGCATTTGAAGTTAAAGAAGAAAAGCGATTACCTCTATTGATATCGCACATGGCAGCGATAGGACCAACTCCGTGGGTTGGGTAAACATCCGCATTTCTTAATAAAGAGTGTTGTGTTCTCCATTTAGCTTCTGAGATTCCTTTATCACCAAATTCAACTCCTTTCCCATAAGCGGTTTTACCATCGTTGAATTTTACGCCGCGTAAATCGTGTTGATAACCACATCTAAAATGCACCAATTCTCCAAAAACATTTTGCTTTACCATGTTTAATACCGCCATAATATCTCTACGGTAATTTACATTTTCGAGAATCATTATATGTGTTCCTGTTTCTTCGTGCGTATTTACCAAATCCCAACATTCTTCTAAGGTATTTGCCGCAGATACTTCTAAACCAGTGTACTTACCTGCCTTCATAGCATCTACCGCCATACGAGTATGCCAAAGCCAAGGTGTAGAAATAATAACGGCATCAACTTCTTTTAAGTCTAATAAATTTCTATAGTCGTATTCAGAGTTTCCAAAAACTTTTGGCTTTTTAAAACCTGCATCTGCTATCAATTTTAAGCCGATATTTATTCGTTGAAGATCAACATCGCAAATGGCTATAATCTCAGTATCATTTCTTAATAAGGCATTATTCAAATGATTGCAACCACGCAAGCCTACCCCAATAAATGCTAATCTTAATTTTTGGTCAGAGTTCCCTAAAAATGCTCCAAAAGACATATTTGGCAGTATCGTGAAACCTGCGCCTGCAATAGCTGTTTTCTTAACAAAATCTCTCCTTGAGCCCATATAATTCTGTTTTTAACTTTAAATTAGACTCTAAAATAGCCTAAATATTTAACATATTATTAGTGAATGCACTATTTTAAATATCAGAAAAGACGGTACATTTACTTTTGTAATTTTGATTTATTTCAAAAAAATAATTGATGAATGATTGTTTCTTTTTTATTGATTGTCACTGGCTTTATCGCCTTAATATTTGGTGCTAATTGGTTGGTAGACGGAGCCTCTGCGCTTGCAAAACAATACAAAGTTTCAGATTTAGCTATCGGTTTAACTATTGTAGCCTTTGGAACCTCAGCTCCTGAATTAATTGTAAATTCTGTCGCCTCTTTCAATGGTCATTCCGATATCGTTTTAGGAAATATTATTGGCAGTAATAATTTTAATTTATTTATTATTTTAGGAATCGCAGGCCTAGTGTACCCAATTACCGTACAATCTTCAACGGCATGGAGAGAGATTCCTATTTCTTTAGCTATTACAGGAGTTTTTTTTCTATTAGCAAATAACTTTTTTCTTAGTGAAAATACTTCTATTTCAAGAATTGATGGCGCTTTTCTATTTGTCTCGTTTTTTGCTTTTTTATACTACGTTTCAAAAAAAATGAAGGTAGAAGAAGCTCCTATTATAGCGACTGAAGCCGAAAAAAAAACAAACCTAAAAATCTGGACCTTGATTATTTTGGGTTTTATAGGTTTAATCGTTGGTGGAAAATTGGTAGTTGATAATGCAGTATCTGTAGCAACAGATTTAGGGGTTAGTCAAAAAATCATTGGCTTAACGATTATAGCCGCAGGTACTTCTTTACCCGAATTAGTAACCTCTTTAATGGCTGCCATCAAAAAAAATAGTGATATCGCTATCGGAAACGTAATTGGATCTAATATTTTCAATCTTCTTTTAATTCTCCCTATTAGCACCTTTATCAAGCCTATAACTTACAATCCAAACTTTAATCAAGACCTTTTGATACTCTTTGGTGGAACCGTATTTCTTATTATCGCTATGATTAGTGGAAAACGAAAAAAGCTAGACCGTTGGGAGTCAGCACTATTATTAAGCTTTTACCTTATCTACACAGGGTATTTAGTAGCAAAAGAAATTTAACTGATAAACTTTTAACAAATAATTAATAGTAACAAGACTGTATAACAAAAAAATACATATACATTTGTATATACAATTGTTGTACCAACATGAATGTAGAAGAAACTATAAAGACTGAAAAAATAATTCCTTTAAAACAAAGGTCAATTATTCATTTAAGTCTGGTGGAAAACAAAATAAATGAAGTTATAACAAATGCTTTAAAACCGTATGAGGTATCGTTGCAACAATTTAATGTGCTTAGAATTTTAAGAGGTCAAAAAGGGAAACCTGCAAATTTGAGTACTTTAAACGAGCGTATGGTAACGAAAATGAGCAATACAACTAGGCTTGTCGATAAATTAATTACAAAAGGCTTTGTCGGTAGAGAAACGTGCGAAAGTAACAGGCGTAAAGTCGAAATTACAATAACTAATAAAGGAAAAGCTATTTTATTAGATATGGACAATGCCATGAAAAATGCAGAAGATATGCTCCTTGATAAGTTTACAACCGAAGAGCTAAACCAATTAAATAAATTATTAGATAAATTTTAATTATAAACACAAAAACAACAAATAAATTTTAAACATTACAATTATGAAAAAGAACACTTTAAGTTTTGTATTTGCGCTCGTATTTGGAGCTACCGCTTTTGCCTCTACTCCTGTTGATGGCGAAAAAAAGACCGTAAAAACAGAGACGAGCACTGTAACCTGGAAAGGATACAAATTTGCAGGATCTCACGATGGAAAAATTAGTTTAGAATCTGGAGCACTTATGTTCGATGGAGATAAATTAACAGGTGGTGAGTTTGTAGTAGATATGACAAGCATTACTGTAGAAGATTTAAAAGCCGGAGAAGGCAAAGAAAAATTAGAAGGACACTTAAACGCTGACGATTTTTTTGGAACTTCAAACTACGCTACTTCTCAATTAGTTTTTACGAAAGTAAACGCTAGCGGTAAAAATTCTTATAAAGTAACGGGTGATTTAACTATTAAAGGCATTACTAAAGCTGTTACTTTTGATATTTCAGTTTATGGAAGCAAAGCAACCGCTACTTTAAAGGTTGATAGAACTGATTTTGATATTAAATATGGTTCATCAAACTTTACAGATACTTTAAAAGATAAAGCTATTTATGATGAATTTGATTTAGTAGTAGATTTAGAATTCTAATTCTTAAACTAATAAAATCACAAAACCTCACTAAGCTGTTATTTTGCTTAGTGAGGTTAATTTTTTTTACAGAAACCTGTTTGTATTCTTAAAAATGATTTCTATCTTTGGGGTCAATGAAAAATTTAACTGTAAATACTTGGTGGTGGAATACTTTACGACAAAAACCGTGAGCAAAGCACCATTGTATTAAATTATATATAAGGCTTGTCATCACGACAAGCCTTACTTATTTTATAGCATTAAAATGACGTACAAACTAAAAACACATTTCAAAAAAATATTAGCAGATACCATTACTCCTGTTAGTGTTTATCTTAAAATTCGCGATCGTTTCCCTAATAGTATTCTACTAGAAGGTAGCGATTACCATACTAATGATAATAGTTTCTCCTATATCTGTTGCAACCCCATTGCTTCTATAAAAGTAGAAAACGAAATAATAACACAGCAATTTCCTGATGGCACTGTTGAAGAATTAACTATTGACGCTAAAACCGACGTCGTTGCCACTATAGAAAAGTTCAGCAAACGTTTTGAAGCTGACGATAACGGCTTTAAATTTATTGAAAATGGTTTGTTTGGTTACATGGCCTACGATGCCGTTCGTTATTATGAGGATGTAAAATTGACTAAAAAAGATAACTCTGTCACTATTCCTGATATTTATTATGCCGTGTATAAAAATATCATCGCCATTAATCATTTTAAAAATGAGGCTTATCTATTTTCAAACTGTTACAAATCTGATAGTAATGTTCACGAAATAGAACAGATTTTGAATGTAAAAAACTTTGCGTCTTATAATTTTAAGTTAGATGGAAAAGTTGCTTCTAATTTAAAAGATGAAGATTTTAAAGAACATGTGCAATTAGCTAAAAAACACTGCCAACGGGGCGATGTTTTTCAATTAGTTTTATCCCGTAGATTTTCTCAGGGTTTTAAAGGCGATGAATTTAATGTATATCGCGCTTTACGCTCTATAAACCCTTCTCCTTATCTTTTTTACTTTGATTATGGCGATTTTAAAATATTTGGTAGTTCACCAGAAGCTCAGCTTGTTGTTAAAGACGGAATGGCTGAAATTCACCCTATTGCGGGCACCTTTAAACGTACCGGAAACGACGAACAAGATGCTATTTTAGCCAAAGAATTATCAGAAGATGACAAAGAAAATAGCGAACACGTAATGCTGGTAGATTTAGCGCGTAATGATCTGAGTCGTAACGGAAGTATGGTAAAAGTGACCAATTATCGCGAAGTTCAATTCTTTTCGCACGTAATTCATTTGGTATCCAAAGTGGTGGGACAAAAGAAAAAGAACATCCCAACAATGAAAGTGGTTGCTGATACTTTCCCTGCCGGCACCTTAAGTGGTGCGCCAAAACATATGGCCATGCAATTGATCGAAAAATATGAAAAAACAAGTAGAGGCTATTATGGTGGTGCCATAGGTTTTATGGATTTTAAAGGCAACTTTAACCACGCCATTATGATCCGAACTTTTTTAAGTAAAAACCATCAACTACATTACCAAGCAGGTGCCGGAATCGTAGCTGCATCTGATGCCGAAGACGAATTACAAGAAACATATAATAAACTAGGCGCCTTAACCAAAGCGCTAGAAATTGCGGAAACGATAGCCCCCTAACCCCCAAAGGGGGAATTTAAAATACTTCTTTAAAAAGAAGTGCTACCATTGAAGATAAAATACAATGAAAAACAAAAAAAATAACAATATAAGTGAGAGTTCTCCCCCTTCGGGGGAGTTAGAGGGGGCTAGGAATTTAGTTTTAGTCATCGACAACTACGACAGCTTTACCTATAATCTAGTCCATTATTTAGAAGATTTGGATTGTGAAGTAGTGGTCAAAAGAAACGACCAACTTACTTTGGAAGAAGTAGATGCTTTTGAGACGATAGTACTTTCACCTGGACCTGGCATTCCTGATGAAGCAGGATTGTTAAAAGAGATTATTGCTAGGTATGCACCTACTAAAAAAATATTAGGCGTTTGTTTGGGGCAACAAGCCATTGCGGAAGTATTTGGTGGTTCATTAATAAATTTAGAAAAAGTATATCATGGGATATCAACGAAAATTGCTATTATTAAAGAGGATATTATATTCGATGGTTTGCCAAAAGAAATAGAAGTTGGTCGCTACCATTCGTGGGTGGTTAATCCTAATGATTTACCAGAGGTTTTAGAGGTAACTTCGGTAGATGCCAACGGACAAATTATGTCCATTCGACATAAAGAATACAATATTACCGCAGTTCAGTTTCATCCTGAATCTGTTTTAACACCTGATGGGAAGAAAATGCTGGAGAATTGGGTGAGCCCCCCAACTTCCAAAGGGGGAGCTAAATAAAATGCTGTAAATAAAAAACGCAAAAAATCTCTCCCCTTTGGGGAGGTTAGGAGGGGAATTAGAGCTTTAAAGAAAATAGTACATAAATATTCCCTCTCCTTCGGAGAGGGTTAGGGAGAGGAATTATGAAAGACACATTAAATAGACTTATAAATCACGATGTTTTGGCTAAGGAAGATGCCAAACAGATTCTGGTAAATATGGCTAAAGGCGATTATAATACGAGTCAGATTGCGGCTTTTTTAACGGTGTATATGATGCGTAGTGTTACAATCGAGGAACTTGAAGGTTTCCGTGATGCTTTGCTAGAATTATGTTTAGCCGTTGATTTGTCGGCCTATAACCCTATTGATTTATGCGGCACTGGTGGTGACGGTAAAGACACTTTCAATATTTCTACCTTAGCATCTTTTGTGACCGCTGGTGCAGGAATAAATGTTACGAAACATGGAAATTACGGGGTGTCATCAACCTGCGGAAGTAGTAATGTAATGGAGTTTTTAGGCATCAAATTCAGTAGTGATGCTGATTTTCTAGAAAAAACGATTAACGAATCAGGAATTTGTGTTTTACACGCTCCCCTATTTCACCCAGCGATGAAAAATGTGGCACCAATACGAAAAGAATTGGGTGTGAAAACCTTTTTTAATATGTTGGGGCCTATGGTAAATCCTGCTTTTCCTAAGAATCAAATTGTTGGGGTTTTTAATTTAGAATTAGCGAGAATGTACGGGTATTTATATCAAAATACTGATAAAAATTTCACAGTGCTCCATGCATTAGATGGCTATGATGAAATATCTTTAACAGGGAATACTAAAACCATATCGAATAATACTGAGGGCATGTTAAAACCATCTGATTTTGGGGTTAACGCTGTTACCATGAAAGAGATTGCTGGTGGAGAAACTATTGAAGAATCGGCACAAATTTTCTTGAACATCTTACAAGGAAAAGGCACGGAAGCTCAAAATAATGTGGTGTGTGCCAACGCTGGTATCGCTATTGCAACGGTTGAAAATCTGAGTCCGATTGCCGGTTTTGAAAAAGCAAAAGAATCATTGTTAAATGGAAAAGGATTAGCAGCCTTAAAAAAATTACAAGCCTTAAGTGTTGGGTAATTGGATTGTTAGATTGTTAGA
>JANQTG010000135.1:15366-32242 GCA_030731855.1 Cellulophaga sp.
GATTGTTAGATTGTTAGAAAAATACGAAATTAGAAATACGAAATAAAAAAAACTCGAAACTTTAAACCTGAAACATTTTCATCCATTACAAACAACCAGCAACAAAAAACGAGCAACGAAAAAATGAACATATTAGACAAAATAGTCGCAGATAAACGGATTGAAAATTCTTTGAGAAAGTCTTTAATTCCTATTAAGCAGCTAGAGAAATCGGTTTTATTTGAGCGTCCTGAGAATTCTTTGGCGAAGGCACTTAAAAATAGTAGCGCTGGAATTATTGCGGAACATAAGCGTAGATCACCTTCAAAATCTGAAATAAATCAAGGTTTAAATGTGCAAGATGTAGCTACTGGTTATGAAAATGCAGGTGTTTGTGGGATGTCCGTTTTAACAGATGCTAAATATTTTGGAGGTTCTTTAGATGATTTACTATTGGCGAGAGCTGCAACTAAATTCCCATTATTACGAAAAGAATTTATAATTGACGAATACCAACTATTAGAAGCAAAAGCATACGGTGCTGATGTAATTTTATTGATTGCAGCAATATTAACCCGAGAAGAAATTAAAAACTTGTCTCAATTTGCTAAAAGTTTACGCTTAAATGTTTTGTTAGAAGTTCATGACGAAGCAGAGTTGCAAAAGGCCATAATGCCGAGTTTAGATATGTTGGGGGTGAATAATAGAAATTTAAAAACTTTTGATGTTTCCTTAGAAACCAGTAAGGCATTATCAAAACTAATTCCTGATGATTTTGTAAAAGTTTCTGAAAGTGGTATTAGCAGTATTGAAGCCATAAGAGATTTAAAAGAGTACGGTTATCAAGGTTTTTTAATTGGTGAAAACTTTATGAAAACCGATCACCCTGGTGAAAGCGCTAAAAATTTTATTGACGGATTAACTTCTAAAGTATAAAGATGGCAGACTACAACTATACGGTTAAAAATGAAAAGCCTACAACTTTAGAGCATCATGCTTTAAAACTGAAAATATGCGGCATGAATTTAAATACAAGTGAAGTTGCAGCGCTGTATCCTGATTATTTAGGTTTTATTTTCTGGGAAAATTCAAAAAGAAATTACACCGAAAAGTTTGAAGCTATTCCGCATCAAATTAAAAAAGTAGGTGTTTTTGTGAATGCTACAATGGAAGAAATTATTGATAAAATAGAAACTTTTGGATTGGTAGCTGTACAGTTACACGGAGAAGAATCTCCAGATTATTGTCAAAAATTAAAAGAGAAAGCTAAAAATATAGAAATCATTAAAGTGTTTTCTGTTTTAAATGAATTTGATTTTAGCATTTTAGAACCTTATGAAAAGGTATGTGATTTTTATCTTTTTGATACTAAAGGGAAATTACCTGGTGGAAATGGTTTTACGTTCGATTGGAGTATTTTAAAAAAATATCCTTCGACCAAACCCTATTTTTTAAGTGGTGGTATTGGCTTAGAAGAAGTAAATGAATTAAAATCATTTTCAGAAATACCAGTATCAAAATATTGCCATGCTATTGATGTAAATAGTAAATTTGAATTAGCACCAGGATTAAAGGATATTGAGAAATTGAAAAAAATAAAAGAAGTCTTAAAATAGTACTAAGTACAGAGTATTAAGTATTAAGACAATGCTAATTACCTTGTAAATACTACTTTCAAAATTAGAATATAGATTTAGGAATTAAAGATTTTATACTCAAAAAGAAAACAAATGAAGTGTTTAGTAATATGTATTAAGCCATCGGTCTTATTACTTAATATTTTATACTAAGATAAAAAAAAGAAAAAAATGAATTACAACGCTACTGAAAAAGGATATTACGGAGAGTTTGGTGGAGCATTTATTCCTGAAATGTTATACCCAAATGTAGAAGAATTAAGGCAGAACTATCTAAAAATAATGGCTGAACCTGATTTTAAGGAAGAATTCGATCAGCTTTTAAAAGATTATGTCGGCAGACCTTCACCTCTCTATTTTGCTAAAAGGCTATCGGAAAAGTATAAAACGAAAGTCTATCTAAAACGTGAGGATTTAAACCACACTGGTGCACACAAAATAAACAACACTATTGGTCAGATTTTAATGGCTAAAAAGTTGAAGAAAACCAGAATTATTGCCGAAACTGGCGCTGGTCAACATGGTGTTGCAACAGCTACCGTTTGTGCTTTAATGGGCATGAAATGTGTGGTGTATATGGGCGAGATAGATATTGCACGCCAAGCGCCAAACGTAGCTCGAATGAAAATGTTAGGTGCAGAAGTACGCCCAGCATTATCTGGGAGTAGAACACTTAAAGACGCTACGAACGAAGCTATTCGCGATTGGATCAACAATCCAGTAGATACGCATTATATTATCGGCTCGGCGATTGGCCCACACCCTTATCCAGATATGGTTACAAGGTTTCAGTCTGTCATTTCAGAAGAAATAAAATGGCAGTTAAAAGAAAAAGAAGGTCGTGAAAATCCTGATTATGTGGTAGCATGTATTGGTGGCGGGAGTAATGCCGCAGGAACCTATTACCACTTTTTACACGAACCAGAAGTCGGAATTATTGCTGTTGAAGCTGCTGGAAAAGGGATTGATTCCGGCGAGAGCGCTGCAACCTCCGTTTTAGGTAAACAAGGCGTTATTCACGGGTGTAAAACATTATTGATGCAAACTGGCGACGGACAAATTACAGAGCCCTACTCCATTTCTGCCGGTTTAGATTATCCAGGTGTTGGCCCCATGCATGCACACTTATACACCTCTGGTCGCGGAGAATTTTATTCTGCTACCGATGATGAAGCAATGGTTGCTGGCTTAGAGTTAACCCAATTAGAAGGAATTATTCCAGCGATTGAAACTAGTCACGCACTAGCAATTTTTGAACACAAAACCTTTAAACCAGATGATATTGTGGTGATTAGTTTGTCTGGTCGTGGCGATAAAGATTTAGATAATTATATAAAATATTTCAAATTGTAAAATAGTATTAAGTACTGAGTATTAAGTATTAAGTAGCGTTATTTAATATTTGTACTTAGTACTTTGTACTTAATACTTCGTACTTTAAAAAAATGAACAGAATAAACAAAAAAATGCTAGAAGATGGCAAATTACTTTCCATCTACTTTACTGCTGGTTATCCTGCCACAAACGATACGGTAAAAATCATCCAAGATTTAGAAGCTAACGGTGTTGATATGATTGAAATAGGACTCCCGTTTAGCGATCCTTTAGCCGATGGGCCAACCATTCAAGAAAGCTCTACGGCGGCCCTAAAAAAAGGAATGACCACAAAGCTAATTTTCGAACAATTGAAAGATATTCGAAAATCAGTAAGTATCCCTTTGATAATGATGGGCTATTTTAATCCTGTTTTGCAATATGGCGTAGAAGCCTTTTGTAAAAAGTGTCATGAAATTGGTATTGACGGCTTAATTTTACCAGATTTACCTTTAGCGGTTTATGAAGATGAATACAAGGCCATTTTTGATACATACGGATTAAAATTTATCTTTTTAATCACACCACAAACGGGCGACGAGCGTATTCAACAAATTGATGCAGCCTCTGATGCTTTCATTTACATGGTGAGCTCTGCAAGTGTTACAGGTTCAAAATCAGGCTTTGGAGATGAACAAACGAATTATTTTGAGCGTATAGCTAGCATGAATTTAAAAAATCCGCAAGTTGTTGGTTTTGGCATTAAGGATAGTGAAACCTTTAAAGCGGCAACAAAGAATTCTAAAGGAGCCATTATAGGTTCAGCCTTTATTAAGCATTTGACTGAAAATGGTGTTGGTGCTATTTCAAAATTCATTAAAGAAATTAGATAATTATTGAAGAGACCAAACGGTATATCCGTTTGCAGGCGCTTGCAATTTGCTGGTACCGTTGCTATCTGTGGTTAATCCAGTCCTAATGTTATTCGTGTAATCATGTAAACTCTTGCTAATCCAATTGGTTTTTATTTCTCTAGACTGTTCTGAAGAACTACGATTTATATAAATTATCATTCCTGGATTACTACCAGTACCGCTCCTCTGCGCTATGTATTCATCAGCATCTGCAAATAGCACCTTTAAATCTCCTGTAGCAAGAGTTCTATTTATCAAAATTAAATCTTCTAATTGAGTTTTAAATGCTGTATTTTCATAATCAGAATAAAAAACACAAGGATATCCAGGATGTGTTAATATAAACGCATAAGCCAAAAGTTTATAATTATTTTGAATAACTGGCTCTCGGTCTGTATCATGATTTGCTACGAAAGTAACAGCATCGTCTGGATTTGACTTCCAAAGCATATCACCTGTTTGTAAAATACGTAAATTATTTTGCTGAAATGCATCTCGCATTTGAAAAAGATTAGGGAAATCAAAAGCTTTTGCTCCAGAGTTTAGAACCCATTGGCGAACTAAATCCGCATTACCGTCATAGAATTCTCCAACAGTCCAACCACCTACTTCATCCATCCAAGATTTAACAAATTGTGGACTAAAACTTTTAACGTAGTCAAAACGCCATCCATCAAAACCTATTGTATTCTTATAATATTTAGCTATTGAATTATCATTTTTCCAAAACCAATTTTGAACATTTTCTTGAAGATGACATAGGTCTTGTTCAGCAAAAAATAAAGCTTCTTCGTCTGATGCGTGAATACTATTAGGATGAAAGTCTTCAAAACCTCTATTAAATAACCCTGATGCATTCCCGTTAGATGGGTTGAATAAAGTAAAAGTTTGTTTATTCCTATAACTATTAAACTCCGAACCTCCTCCACTATTATGACCCATAACGATATCTGCAATTACATCTATATTATTATTATGAGCACTTTCAATCAGTTTTAAAAGATCTTCTTTTGACCCAAATCTAGTTTTAATAGTACCATGTTGGTTAAATTCTCCCAAATCAAAATAATCAGAAGGATCATAACCCATTGAAAAACCACCTGACTGTCCTTTAGACACTGGAGGCAACCATAATTTATCTACTCCAATGTCTGACCAATTTTTTGTTTTGTCAGCTATCGTATTCCACCATTCAAAACGAGGTTCAACATCCCAATAAAAACCTTGCATCATGACACCTTTGTCGGTTAGATAAATAGATAAATCTTGACCTTTGGAAATAGTACCTTCTGGAGCTTCTTCATTATTAGTACAAGCCATTGCTATTAAAAAGATAATAACAATAAACAAAAATTTATTCCTTAATTGATTTTTTCTTAATCTAGATATTTTTATCATGAAAAATTATTATATTCTCGTAAATATACCTATTTAAATACTTAGATTTATTTCTAGCAATAACAAAATTTATAAAATTTAAGATAATGAAAGAATTTTTAAATAATTGGAAATTAGTTGGTCTATTATGCTTAACGCTTGGTTTAGCCCCTTTTTTTCCTGAACCGCATTTATGGGGAAAATTAAAATGGATTGCTGGTGGCGCTGTAGGAATGAAAATGCAAGATTGGTTTGATGTACTAATGCACGGATTTCCGTTTTTGTTATTAATTCGACTTGTCTTCGTTACATTGACAAAAGGTAAGAAATAGTGAGTAAGTTACCTTATTTTGTGCGCTATCCACACAAATCTTAACGCTTTAACGTTCACTAACAAAGCTTTAAAAGTCTTTTAACAACTACTGTAATCTTAAAGTCTTATCTTGAGTTTGAACCAAAAAAAATAAAATTTATGGGAATGATTGAAGACAGAAAATTAAGAAGAAAAACGCAACAAACGAATCCAACAAACCCAACTGGGAATACCAATATCACTACCAATAAATTTGATATTGAAAAGGAAACGATTAAGAAGCAACAAAATAAAAAATAAAACAGCACTATGTTTTTAAAAAGCTACACATTCAAAATTGAATATGTAGCTTTTTTTTGTGATCTCACTTAAATGTTGCAAGTATCCCGAAAGTATCACAGTAAGTTTATCTCGTTGTGACTTTATAACAAAATAGGTTTCTGAAATTTGTGTTAAATTAAAAACTAATACAATGAAAAAAATTTATTTATTTGCAAGCATGATTATCGCACTAACAATTTTTAGTTGTGAGAACGAAACAGAAACTGTACCACCAATTATACCTGCAGCAGGTACAATTGCTGGCGGCCCTTTTACTTTTTGTATCGATGGTACTCCTGATATGGTTTC
This sequence comes from Cellulophaga sp., assembly GCA_030731855.1. Taxonomy (GTDB): domain Bacteria; phylum Bacteroidota; class Bacteroidia; order Flavobacteriales; family Flavobacteriaceae; genus Cellulophaga. The sequence goes on from JANQTG010000135.1 coordinate 21,531, forward strand.
TGGTATTACCTTAGACGGCTCTACTTCTATGGGTACTAACAGAACTTGGGTTATTACTGATGATCTTGGTAATATATTAGGTTTACCACCAACTTTAGAAGCTCTAGAAGGTGTAAACTTTGAAGATGCTGGTCCTGGTATTTGTTTAATATGGTATTTACGATTTGAAAACGGACTAGTAGGTGCAGAAGTTGGCATGAACGCGAATAATCTTCAAGGAAGTTTTGATCTTTCTAACTCCATTCAGGTAACTAGAAACCAAACCAATGCAGGCGTTTTATCTGGAGGTCCTTATGAATTTATTGTTGATGGAAAACCAGATATGGTTACAGGCCTAAGTTTAGATGGTACCAATGTAATGGGTACGAATAGAACTTATGTAATTACCGATGACCAAGGCGTAATTTTAGGATTACCCCCTACTTTAGAAGCTGTACAAGGTGTGAATTTTGATGAAGCTGGTGCAGGTGTTTGTTTAATTTGGTATTTACGTTTCGAAGATGGCTTAGTTGGTGCTGAAGTTGGTATGAATGCAAATGATCTTGATGGTTGTTTTAGCCTTTCTAACTCCATAACAGTAAATAGAATTCAAGGTGCAAATGCTGGTACTATTGCTGGTGGCCCATTTACCTTTTGCGTAGATGGCAATGCAGATATGGTTTCTGGAATTACCTTAGATGCTTCTGAAGCTATTGGCGAAAGTAGAACATGGGTGATTACAGATGATCAAGGAAATATTTTGGGTTTACCACCAACGTTAGATGCTGTTCATGGGGTTGATTTTGATGGTGCCGGAGCTGGAGTGTGTTTAATTTGGTATGCTCGTTATAATGGTGCAATTACTGGGGCAGAAGTTGGTATGAATGCGAATGATATTCAAGGTGACTTTGATTTATCAAACCCTATTACCGTTACGAGAAACAAACCTGAGGCAGGTACTCTTAATGGCGGTCCGTATACTTTTATCGTTGATGGTACTGCTGATTTTGTCACTAACATAAGTTTAGATAACCCAAATGCAAGTGGTGCTTTAAGAACGTATGTTATCACTGATGCGAACGGAGTTATTTTAGGTTTGCCACCAACTTTAGACGCTGTAAAAGGTGTTAATTTTGATGAAGCCGGAGCTGGAGTTTGTTTAATTTGGTATTTACGTTTTGAAGAAGGACTTCAAGGTGCAGTGGTTGGTCAAAATACGAATGATTTAGTTGGTTGTTTTGATCTTTCTAATCCTTTAACCGTAAATAGAAACCTACCATAACAAGGCTAATTTAATCTGAAATTTTAAAAAATTCCTTATACTGCAAAACCCGAAAATCAATAGTATTGAATTTCGGGTTTTTGTCTTTAATTACTTTATACGCATGCAAACTACCAACGGCTCTATTGGCCGCCCCAGAAGGCGCTGTTAAGGATACCGTTTTTATAATTCTGCCCTCTAACTCAAAAGAGTGAATTCTAGGTACATCACTAGAAACTACCCTTAATTTTAAATTGTAATCTTTCAAATGCTTTCGGAAAAAATACTCTGGTCCGTTTTTACTATTACCACCTGTAAAGAGTAAGGTATCTACATTTTTATAGCCTTTTAAAGAGCCAATCACATCTCTTAAAATCACATTTTGCATGCCTACATCTGAGGCATCAATCTTTGATCGCTCTGCACTTTCAACGATATCGCAAATGCCAATATTTTCGCTTTTTAAAAATTGCTTCCGTTGTGCTATAGCTTCCTCGGTAGTTTCATATATCAAATCAAGACCGAAAATTTCGTTTAAAATAGGCCACAATTGTCCGTCTTTACTTCCATAACAAAAATCAACATCACCTTCTTTTAAAATGCCTGTTGTAAATCTTGGTGGCGGTAAAGTACCCACAATAAGTTTTGTTGCTTCCTTAAATAAAAAAGGCTCGTAGGGATGTGTATGTTGAAATATCTTTTTCAGAATATAATGTTAACGATTGGTCTTTTGAAGCGCTACTATTTTTTTTAAGATTCCTGAATTTTGTCGATAGCTTTCTTTTGTCATGCGTTCGGACTCTAATACCAATTCGTCTAAAAGAGTTTTAGCTTTTGTTTTATGATCGTTTCTTATATAAAAATTAGCCAATGCTAAACGCTCTTCATAATAACTGTAAGGCGCATCAAAATTAGTAAGAAACTCTTCAGCTTTATCAATATTCCCTTCCTTTTCTAAGGCTAATGCATATAGAAAAGAAGCTTTTGTTTTTTTAAATTTTGTATCATCTTTTAGTCGTTCTGCAATTTTTAATGCTTTATCTGATTGCGAAGCATAATAATAGGCTTCTAATAATTTTGTTAGGGCGTAGTGATCGTTTACAAATACAACTTTTAAAGATTCTTCATAATTTAGAATAGCTTTATCGAACATCTTAGCCTCTAGATAAGCATCAGCCAAAGCTACCTGATTTTGGAATGTATTAGAAAACTCAAACTTTTTTTCTAAATCAGTAATCTTTTTGGTTGGGTTTATTACCGATGTAATATCATTTTGAACTTTCTCTATGCCTTGTTTATTGATGATGTTCATAAAAATATACAGCAAAGAACCTACTACAGGTAAAAAAATGATGACAAAAAACCAATAGTATGAATTACGGTTGGTAAAACAATGGTAAACACAATAGGCCTGAAGTGCAATAGTTAAATAATACAGCATTCTCAAATATATTAAAATCTTTAGTGGTAATGGAAATAAAAAACCTGTAACTTCTTGCAGAAGTTACAGGTTTAATTTTATATTTCGATACAAAAAATTTATGCTGAATTTCGACTCGCATTAATATTCCCATATAAGGATCGCGTTACTATTTTTTCATATAATTCTTTAAACGAATTGTCTTCTGCGATTTTTTGAAGTGCATATTGTTGTATTACTAAAAGCGGTAATACAATATTCTCTCTAATTTTTATCGATTCACGTGAAACAGCTTCTTTTTCCATTAAAATAGACATCTCAGCAATTTCTAAAAGCATTTCTTTTGATAATTCATATTCTTTGTGAAGAATTATCCAAAACTCACCATATTCTTTATCATCTTTCATATAGCTTGTCAATTCAAAATAACATTTAGATAAAGACATCATACTGTTAGACATTAAAGTTCTAAAATAAGGTACTTTTTTATACAAACCTTTTACTTCTTCTATTCTACCTTCATCTTTAAGGGTTTTAATTGCGGTTCCTAAGCCAAAATATCCTGGTACGTTTTGCTTTAATTGACTCCATGAACCTACAAACGATATCGCTCTAAGATCGGAAAGTTCTAGCTTTGCTTTATTGCCTCTTTTACCAGGGCGACTACCAATATTTGCTTTAGTGTAGTATTTAAGCGTACTCATATTTTCTAGGTACGGCATAAATTTATCATGATGTTTTAAATCATCATACTTTTCAAAACTAAGATCTGAAAGTTTTTCTATTAAAATTCTTTCTTCGGAAGTGATTACATTTTCTTCTTCAAAAAAATCGTTCGATAAACCTGCGGTTAATAATTGCTCACAGTTGTAAATAAATTGTTCTTTAGTACCATAGGTACTTGTAATTGTTTGGCCTTGAATGGTTAATTGAATTTCATTATTGGCAATGTCTTTTGTTTGTGCCGCATAAAAACGGTGTGTTTTACCACCACCACGTGCTGGTGGACCGCCACGACCATCAAAAAATATGGCCTTCACATCATTTTTTAAACAAATTCGAGACAAATTTTCTTTGGTTTTTAAAATAGACCAATTGGCTTTTAAATATCCGCCATCTTTAGTACCATCAGAAAAACCAAGCATAATGGTTTGTTTCATAGCTCTTTGCTCAACATGAGCCATATATTCGGGCATATCAAAAAGCTGTTTCATGGTGTTTTCTGAAGTTTCCATGCCGATCATAGTTTCAAAAAGTGGCACGATATCGAAGGTGATTTCATCTGCCTTCCATCCAGACCATCTAAATAAAGCGTACACAAATAATACTGAAAAAACATCTTCAGAATTACTTATAATGTAACGGTTACAACCCTCTTCTCCGTTTTTTAATTGAATAGCTTTTAATTGAGAAATATTTTTAAGACTGTCTTTAGTAATACTATCTTCAAAATCGTCTGGTGAAAGCTTAAAATTTGTATGTAATAAAATATCGGTAAGCGCCTCTTGGCTTAGCTCTGATAAATCTTCTTTAATTAATGATTTTTGTTTTAGAATCTCGGTAATGGCTTTGGTATGCATTCCGTGGTCTTGACGAATATCTAAAGTCGCAAAATGTGTTTTGAAAATTTTGACTTTATCCATTAAAAAATCGAGCTCTGCCAAGTACAAACTATGGTATTTTTCTATCAAAATAACTCGTATACTGTTTAAAGGGCCAATAATTGCATTATAATCTACATGTTTATTAGGGTTAAACATGGCGGTATATAAATTAGCTCGTAATTGATTAATATCGTCCTGTAGGTCTTTAAAGGTTAGTTTTTGTTGTAATTTCTTTAAGTCGTTATAATAACATTTCATTAAATTAATACGCAGTTCGTCAGCAACATCGCTGGTAATATCTGCTGTAACATAAGGGTTTCCGTCACGATCACCACCAGGCCAGAAACCTAATTTCATAATGTTATAATTTTCAAAATCGGCTCTGTCGATATTTCTTTTTAAATACGCATACAGTTCTCCAACAGCATCATAATATACGTTTCTTAGTATATATATAATGTTTTTAGCCTCGTCTAGCGGAGTTGGTTTTTTCGAATTTATTAACGACGTAAGCCCTAATTGCTGCAATGAAACATCAATATCATCTATCTTATCCGCTAAAATTAAAGTTCTTAACTCTGAAATAATGTCTAAGATTGCAGGTGTATAAAATTGTGTAGGATGTGCTGTTAAAACAATACGCGCACTAAAGCTAGATAATTTATCTGCTATTTTATCCCAACTTTTATTTTTATCGACTAATTCAAAATAATCTTTAATCGTTAAACTAGTACTGTGTTCGTATAATTTCGGAAAAGCAGCATCTTCAACACTATCATACAAAACTACTTGGCGCTCAACATATTGAATAATACGAAACATAAAATCGATTCGTTCTTTTTCTGAATCTATAGCAACATAGTTTTGAAAAAAATATTCTAATATTTCTTTTGGATTTTTTCCTGATTTTAAGCCTTTTTGACACTGATCTAGCATCAATGGAATTACCATACCAACGTTTTCAATGTTACGATAGGGTAAATTCAAAAATAGACTGTTGTAGACATTAAATTTATTATTGACCGATTTTTTAAACTCTTCTAATCTTTGTAGTTGCTTCATAAATTTTTTGTACCTATTTTAAAGAAATATAAAATGCTTAATGTTGTGTTTTCCTAAAGTATTGAAAGTACTTAAGATAGCACAAATTTAAGACTTTTAAGGGATGCTAACAATTATTAATAGACACATAATGAATCTATTTTGTTGCAAATTGTTAGCATTACAAGCATTACTCTAGAATTAATAAAAAGATTTAACTAAAAAAGTATCTAATTATAACCACACTAAGTTTAGTGTTTTATTCCAAAATAGCTTATTTTTATTAAAATCATAAAAGCTATGGGAAAAGGAGATAAAAAATCGCGTAAAGGTAAAATATCTAATAATTCGTTTGGAGTTAGAAGACCACGAAAAATAAAACGCAGACCAACTGTAGAGGAAAAAATAGCTATTAAAAAGAAGAAGTGAAATAGTGGTTAGTGAGCTAGTAATTAGTGGTTAGTAATTAGAAAATTAATGTAATTTATGACCTTATGATAATAAAATGAAGTGTTTAAAAAACATCATTCATTTTATTGGTATTTTAATTCTTTTTTTAATCAGTAAGATTCCGATAGGAAGAACAATAAGACCGCTATAAATAAATTTATTTTCAAAATTTCCAGAAAACATAATGCCTGCAAAAAACATAGAAACTAAAACTAACATCACTTTAAGCCAATTTAATCTAAATCCAATTCTGTATTTCATATTAAGCTATAAGTTTGGGTTTCATTAAAATCACTATCGAATAAAAACTGGTTCGTTTTCTTTTAGGGTATGTTCTTGACTAAACATGTAGCCATCTAAATTAAAGTTTTTAATATCGTCTAAAGTCTCGGCCTTTGTATCGATAATATAACGAGCCATAGTACCTCTGGCTTTTTTAGCGTAGAAACTTATTATTTTTAGTTTATCGTTTTTCCAATCTTTAAAAACTGGAGCAATTACAGGTACTTTCAACTTTTTGGTATCTACTGCCGAAAAATATTCATTGCTTGCTAAGTTCACAAACAGTTCATTATCGGCCAGTTCGTCATTTAAAAAAGCCGTAATATCATTTTTCCAAAACTCGTATAAGTTTTTGTTTTTTCCTACGGCTAAACTTGTTCCCATTTCTAGGCGATAGGGCTGCATTAAATCTAAAGGTTTTAAAACACCGTAAAGTCCAGATAAAATTCGAAGACTCTTTTGTAGCGTATCTATTTTTTTTTCGTCAATAGTGTAAGCATCTAAACCTTGGTATACATCACCATTAAAGGCATAGACTGCTGGTCTTGCATTTTCAACAGTAAAAGGCAATTTAAATTGTTGATTTCGTTCCCAGTTTAGTTGTGCTAAATTGTCAGATATATGCATTAATTGGGATAAATCTTTTGGTTTTTTCTTCGCCAAAACAACATTCAATTTCTCCGCTTGTTTTAAAAAGTGCGGCTGCGTATGTTCTGCTGTTGGTAGTATACTATTAAAATCAAGAGACTTTGCCGGAGAAACAACTATTTTCATTTTTTATGCTTTTAATTTTTGCTGATCATCAGAATTTTACTTCCTTTTTTCTTTGTTTATAAAATTAGTGAAGATTTTTGAAAACGACCCTTTAAACCAAAAACCAAATATCGATGAAACTATTACAGAAATCTATTCCTCTAAACTACTATTTTTAGAATATTGACGCCATTTTTCAATACAAGCACTCATATCTTCTGGAATATCAGAATCGAATCGCATAAATTCACCACTTGATGGGTGTACAAAACCTAAAGTTTTTGCGTGTAGTGCCTGTCTAGGCAATAATTTAAAAGCATTTTCTACAAACTGTTTGTATTTGGTAAAAGTCGTCCCTTTTAATATTCTTTCGCCACCGTAACGTTCATCATTAAAAAGGGTGTGCCCAATATGTTTTAGATGTACCCTGATTTGATGTGTTCTACCGGTTTCTAATTGACATGAAATTAGAGTTACATAGCCTAAACGCTCTAAAACTTTATAATGCGTAACGGCTTCTTTACCTTGTTCTCCATCAGGAAAAACAGTCATTTGCAGTCTGTTTGATGGGTGCCTACCTACGTGACCTTCAATAGTACCACTTTCGTTTTCCATATTCCCCCATACCAAAGCCAAGTATTCGCGCTCACTAGTTTTATCAAAAAACTGCTTAGACAAATGCGTCATTGCGGCATCGTTCTTGGCAATAACTAAAAGTCCCGATGTATCTTTATCGATACGGTGCACTAAGCCAGGGCGTTCGTTACGATTAACCGGCAAATCTTTTATATGATGTAATAAAGCATTAATTAGGGTTCCAGAATAGTTGCCATGACCAGGGTGCACCACCATACCAGCTGGTTTATTCACCACTAATAAATCATCATCTTCATAAACAACATCAATAGGAATATCTTCAGGAACTAGTAAGTTCTCATGCGGTGGATGCTCAAACAAAACTCGAACATGATCACCTGCCTTTACTTTGTAATTTTGTTTTACAGGTACTTCATTCACCCAAATATGACCTTCTCTTGCCGCATTCTGAATTTTATTACGCACGGCATTTTCAATAAAATTCATTAAAAATTTATCTACGCGTAAAGGTTCCTGACCTTTTGATGCCGTTACGCTATAGTGCTCAAAAAGTTCGTCTTTTTCTAAATCAGCACCTTCTTCTTCTTCCATCATAACCTATTCTTCTTCTTCTTCTGAGAGTGCTTTAATTTCTGAACTTTCGCTTTGGTTTCCGTTGCCGCAAACTAATTCTACTTTTGATGTTTTAGGAAGCTTATAGCCCTCTTCAATGTATTTACCTTTATACTTGATGCGATACACCATGTCTTTTCCAAACTCATCAATATAGGTAACGCGCTGAACATCTAAACCAACAGCTCTTAATTTTGACGTCGCATTCCGCAAGGTAACCTGAATAATATCGGGCACACTTACTTTTTTATAGCCCGATGGGTTTACGGTAACATATACTTTTCTGCTTTGTTTTACTTTATAGCCAGCAGGTGGGTTTTGCTCTATTACTGAAAACCTTGGATAATCTGGGTTGTAGTTTGCAGAGTCTAGTACTTCATAGCGCAAATCTGCATCCTCAATAACTTGACGCATTTCGGTAACGGTAAGTTTCGCCAAATCTGGAACTTCCACAAATTCGCCGTGGTTTGTTGAACTTTTTAACCATTGTAATACGCCAAAAATAAGCACCACTAAAAATACAATCGCTAAGCCCAGCTGTACTAGAAAGGATTTACTTTTTAAAAAGTTGAAAAAATTTCTCATTTTATATCATCTTAAAGCGCAAAGATAACAATTGACAGTAAACAAATGAATAGGATAAAATAAAATGTAGTTTTCTTAAAAATGTAGAAAAAATAATTAGTTCTTAGGCTAAAAACAAGGTAGTTTTTTCTTTACTTTGATATTACAAAGTATAAATTTAAAGTCGTAAAATATGAAAAAGAAGATTGCCATAATTATGGGTGGATATTCGGGTGAATATAAAATATCGCTTAAAAGTGGCCAGGTAGTCTATAAATTCTTAGATACTGATAAATTTGATTTGTTTCGAATTCATATTTTTAAAGAAAAATGGGTTTATATTGCTGACAATAATGAAGAATACCCCATCAATAAAAACGACTTTTCAATAGAAAAAGAGGGCAAAAAAATAACATTCGACTGTGTTTTTAATGCCATTCATGGCTCCCCAGGGGAAGATGGTTTAATGCAATCTTATTTTGAATTATTGGGTATTCCGCAAACATCTTGTAATGCCTACCAAGCCGCAATTACCTTTAATAAAAGAGATTTGTTAAGTATTTTAAAACCTTACGGAATAAAATCGGCATTATCTTATTATTTAAATGAAGGAGATCCGATAGATTTAGATGCTATTGTAACAAAAGTAGGTTTACCCTGTTTTGTGAAGGCGAATAAAGCCGGTAGTAGTTTAGGCGTCTCAAAAGTGTACACCAAAGAAGAGTTAATTGCAGCCATCGAAAATGCGTATAAAGAAGATGATGAAGTTTTAATTGAAGCCTTTTTAAATGGTACCGAAGTTTCTGTTGGTGTCATCACTTATAAAGGACAAATTATGGTTTTACCAATTACAGAAATTGTTTCTGAAAACGATTTTTTTGATTATCAAGCAAAGTATGAAGGTAAATCTAAAGAAATAACACCCGCAAGAATTACTGATATTCAGCAAAAAAAGGTGACAGAAATGGCACTTAGAGCGTACACTGTTTTAAAAATGAAAGGATTTTCTAGAAGCGAATTTATTTTTATTGGTGACGAACCTTTTATGCTCGAAATGAATACAACACCAGGTTTAACCGAAGAAAGTATTTTACCGCAGCAAGCACAAGCCGCCGGAATTTCATTAGCAGAATTGTTTGAAAATGCCATTCTTGAGGCTTTAAATTAAAAATAGTAAGTTTGCTTTATTTAAAATATTCTTTATGAAACGTGCAATTTTTCCTGGTTCTTTTGACCCTCTAACATTAGGGCATTCTGATATTATCCAAAGAGGTTTAACCCTTTTTGATGAACTAATTATTGCTATTGGTATCAATTCAGAAAAAAAATACATGTTTTCATTAGAAGATCGCAAGCGCTTTATTAAAGAAGCCTTTGCTAATGAACCTAAAATAAAAGTACTAACCTACGAAGGTCTTACTGTAGATTTCTGTAAAAAAGTAAATGCTAACTTTATTCTAAGAGGTTTAAGAAACCCCGGAGATTTTGAATTTGAAAAAGCAATTGCCCACACCAATAGAAAATTATCTGAAATAGAAACTGTTTTTTTATTAACCTCTTCAGGCAAATCTTACATAAGTTCTTCAATAGTAAGAGACGTAATTAAAAACCACGGTGATTACACGGGCTTGGTTCCTGATTCTGTAAGAATATAGGCCATAAAACTATTATTTAGTTACTTTTCAAGGCTCATATTGTGTACTTTAATTTCACTCTGTACTATATTTCTTAACTAATTAAAAAGTAAATTCTAACAAAAAATAGTGTAAAATGTAACTATCACCACTATTTTATAGAAATTCACAACAATACTGTAGGTATATTTAGAATACTTCCTAATTTAGTAAGAAATTTATTACCTATTTTGAAAAGAGAAATAACATTAAAGAGTAATTATCTCATAAAACAATTGCCAAGAGCTACCGCTTGTGTGGGCATCAATTTCGAGATTATTTACCTTTCGGACAGTTGGAAAAATAATTTTAGCTCTTTCTATAAAGAAATAGAAGGCACTAATATATTAAAAACATTTCCTACATTTTCGAGCTTATGGCAACCAGATTTTAAAAAATGTTTTTCAGGATATGCCATTACCTCAAATCAAAAGTCGTTTTATTTTAATGGGAAAATCATTTGGTTAGAATGGTCT
>JANQTG010000135.1:32252-44278 GCA_030731855.1 Cellulophaga sp.
GGTCTATTTCGCCTTGGTTTGATGAGAATGAAAATGTTATTGGCGGAATTATTCAGGTTGATGAAGTTACCGAAAAAGTAAAAACCAATCAGGAATTAGAAAAATTAAAAATTCTGATCGACACAAAATCAGAAATCGCAAAAATAGGAAGTTGGGAATTTAATGCCATAACAAATAAGTTGGAATGGAGTTCTATGACAAAAATTATACACGAAGTTCCTCACGATTTTAAACCTAACATTCAAACTGCTATTAGTTTTTACAAACCAGGTCATGACCAAAATAGAATAACTGAATGCGTTGAAAAAGCAATTATAGGTGGAGAAATATATCGAGAAAAATTTCAATTAATTACGGCTAAAAATAATGAAATATGGGTATTAGTTACTGGGAAACCACTTTTTGAAAACAAAGAATTTATAGGATTAATCGGAACATTTCAAGATATTACAGATGAAGTTTTAGCCACACAAAAAACCAAAGAAAGTGAACAATTACTTAAAACTTTAATTGATAATTTACCTATTAATATTTTTATAAAAGATTTAGATTCGAAAAAAACATTAGTTAATAAATGCGAAGCTAATTTCTTAGAGACGGCAGCTGATGAAATTTTAGGTAAAGATGATTTTGAATTCTATGATCAAAAAACTGCGCAAAAATCTAGAGAGCAAGATTTAATGGTCATGAATACTTTAAAACCTATTTCTGATATTGAAGCTGTTTATACAAGGAAAAATGGCTTGAAAACTACTTTTTTAACTTCAAAAATTCCCCTTTTCGACGATAATAACAAAATAAAAGGTATTGTAGGGTTTAGCCTAGATATAAGTCAAATAAAAGAAAAAGAAGAAGAGTTAAGAAGGGTTATCAATATCAGCAGCTTACAAAATAAAAAGCTAATTAATTTTGCTCATATTATTTCACACAATTTAAGATCACATACGGCAAATTTTTCTATGTTACTAGGTTTTTTAATAAAAGAAAAAAATGAAGTAGAACGAGAAAATTTACTACATATGCTAATGAGTGCTTCTGATAATTTATTAGAAACCTTAGATAATCTAAATGAAGTGGTTGCTATTAACTCTAATACCATTTCAGAAAAAGAAAGTATGCCTTTAAATACTAAAATTAAAGTAGTATTAAGCAGCTTAAATCATCTTATAACCATACGAAAAGCAAGAATTATAAATTTAATTCCTGAAGATATTAACGTGAAAGGAGAATCTGCTTATATTGAAAATATATTATTAAATGTAATTTCAAATGCCATAAAATTCGCAAAATCAGATATTGACCATGTCGTTGAACTTAAGGCCAAAAAAATAGAAAATTATACAGTAATTTCTGTAAAAGATAATGGCTTTGGTATAGACATAGCGAAAAATAAAGACAAGCTTTTCGGCATGTATAAAACCTTTCACCAAGAACCAAACTCTAGAGGCATAGGACTTTATATTGCAAAAAATCAAATTGAGGCAATGCATGGAAAATTCGAGATAGAAAGTAAAGTAGGTATTGGCACTACCTTTAAAATTTATTTAAATGACAACAATTAAATCTATTTTTATAGTTGATGACGATTCTATTACCGTTTTCGGTATTAAAAAATTATTATCAAGCGTGGTTATTTGTGATAACATAGTTTCTTTTCCAAATGGTAAAGATGCTATTGACGCAATTAAAGTGCTCATAAATACGCCCGCTAAATTACCAGAAGTTATCTTTTTAGACATAAATATGCCAATTTTAGACGGCTGGGGATTTTTAGACGAATTTGTACTTCTGCCTATCCATAAAATAATTACCGTAAATATTGTAACCTCTTCTATTAATGTTCTCGATAGAGAAAAAGCAATGACCTATAGGTTTAAAACCCAACATACCTTAACCTATAATACAAAACCCCTAAGTAAAGAAGAAATTCAAAAAATTACCACTGCCGCCTAACAAGCCATTAAATTTTGATTATTTTTGAAGCGTATAATTTTTTAAGATTAAATTCGTCTTTATTAACTAGTTAAGTGCTCCGCGCTTACACTCAATAAAAGATAGGTACTCTTAAAAAGATAATCTTCCATTAAAATGAAATTTAGTCTAGCCCTTGTTTTTACTTTGTTTTTAATTTCATGTGAATCAAAAAAAGAAAACAAGACCACTGAACATGTTACCAGATTTGAAATTTCGGAGGGTAAAGAAACAGCTACGTACACTGAAACTATAGATTTTTACATATCCTTAGCTAAAAAATTCCCTGAAATTAATATCCAAACCATTGGTGAAACCGATAGTGGCTTTCCACTACATTTAGTCACATTTAATTTAGATAGTGAGTTTAATTTCAAAAATATTCGAGAAAATAAAACCGTCATTCTTATTAATAATGGTATTCATCCTGGTGAAAGTGATGGTATAGACGCCACCATGCTCCTTTTTAGAGACATGGCCGAAAAAAAAATTAGCAATCCTGAAAATACAGTGATTGCGACAATACCGATCTATAATGTAGGCGGTGCATTAAACCGAAATTCGGCCACAAGAGCAAATCAAAATGGACCAGAATCTTACGGATTTAGAGGTAATGCCCAGAATTACGATTTAAACCGTGATTTTATAAAGTCCGATACTAAAAATGCAAAAACCTTTGCCAGTATTTTTCACCTTGTAAAACCTGATGTTTTTATAGATAACCATGTGAGTAATGGTGCCGACTACCAATATACGTTAACCCATTTATTTACGCAGCATAACAAGTTAGGGTTAGACTTAGGTAATTATCTACATCAAGAATTAATGCCAAAATTAGAGCAAAGCCTTTTAGATCAAGAATGGGACATTACCCCTTATGTAAATGTTTTTAATAGTGTTCCAGAAGACGGATTTTCTCAGTTTATGGATCATCCAAGGTATTCTACGGGCTACACAACATTATGGAATACTTTAGGTATGATGGTAGAAACTCACATGTTAAAACCTTATAAAGATAGGGTTGAAGGTACTTACGAGCTCATGAAACAAATGATTGCTATTACCGAAACAGACGGGCAACGCATAAGAGAACTAAGAGCTAAAAACCACAAAGAAGTATTAGCGTTAAAAGAATACCCCATAGCATGGGAAATTGATACTACCAAAACCAGTATTTTAAATTTCAAAGGCTTTGAAGCCGATACTATTACAAGTGAAGTAACTGGTTTTCCAAGACTTAAATACGACAGAAATAAACCTTTTACCAAGCAAGTAGCCTATCAAAATTACTTTAAACCGTCTGAAAGTGTTGTAATTCCTAAAGCTTATATTGTAAAAAGAAGTCATTATAAAGTGATAGAACTACTTACAAAAAATGAAATAGCTTTTACGCGTTTTTTAAAAGACACGGTTTTAGAAGTAGAATCGTATAAAATTGAAGAGTACAAAACTCAAAAAAATAGTTACGAAGGTCATTATCCACATTACGATACTAAAGTTTCAAAAACAAAAAAATCTGTACAAGTGCGCCAAGGAGATATTTTTATTTCTACACAGCAGCTTGGCATTCGGTACATAATAGAAACTCTAGAACCGGCTGCAAAAGATTCGTTTTTTAACTGGAATTTTTTTGATACGATACTGCAACAAAAAGAAGGCTTTTCTCCTTATGTTTTTGAAGACATTGCACTAGAATTATTGCAAACCAACAGCCTTTTAAAAGAAGCCTTTGAGCTTAAAAAACAAAGCGACGAAAGTTTTAAAAATAATTGGTACTCGCAACTAGAATTTATTTACCAAAATTCGTCTCATTACGAAGAGGCCCACTTACAGTATCCGATATATAGAGTCATGAATGATTTTATTATTGAAACGGCAAACAATTAATCATCAAATAATATTTTAATATTAGTGTAGGAGTTTTCGAGTGCTTTGGCAATTTTGTTAGGTCCTTTCCAACGTACTTTTTCAATTCCTTCATCCTCTTGGCCCACTAAATCGCCTTTGTAGGATGTTTTCATGGCAAACCAATGAACCTCTTTAAGTTTATAATTACCATTTCTTTTAAAAACATGGTAGGTGGTTTTTAAAATATTTTCAATTTTGAGTCCCTGAACACCAGTTTCCTCTTCTACTTCTCTCAATGCACATTCTTCAAGGGTTTCACCTTTATCTAACTTGCCTTTCGGCAAATCCCATTTATCATTTCTATAAATAAACAATACCTTACCTTCTTTATTCGTAACAACACCACCTGCCGCTACCACTAAAGGAATTTTTTTTGTGAATTTATTCAGAATCTCCTCATTATTAGGATGATATATATACGCTATACCTACTTTATCTTTTGAAAGTAAATGAATAGCCTCTTTTATTGACTTCTGATTCAATAAAAAATATTTGTTATTAGCAATATCAGAGAGTTTATTTGTCAAAATCAACTGAGCCTCATTAACAAAAACTTTATACATTTGCATTATGGTTTTAAATAAAGACACCGCAAAAAAAACAGCAGAGCTTCTATTGCAAATTAATGCAATTAAGTTGAATCCTGAAAATCCTTTTTCATGGGCCTCTGGATGGAAATCTCCAATCTACTGCGATAATAGAATTATACTATCATATCCGCAAATAAGAAATTTCGTACGAGAAGAAATGGCGAAACAAGTTGAACTTCTTTACGGCAAGCCAGATATAATTGCGGGGGTAGCCACAGGTGCTATAGGAATTGGCATGTTGGTTGCCGATTATTTAGGCCTACCTTTTATCTACGTTCGCCCCGAAGCAAAATCGCACGGTAGGCAAAACAAAATAGAAGGAGCGCTAGAAAAAAACCAAACCGTAGTGGTGATAGAAGACTTAATTAGCACCGGAAATAGTAGTCTAAATGCTGTAAAAGCATTAGAAGAATCTGGAGCAAGAGTTAAAGGTATGTTGGCCATTTTTACCTACGGATTTGATGTAGCGACAGAAAATTTCAAAAAAAATAATATTGAATTACATACCTTAAGTGATTACGATCATTTAATTCAACAAGCGTCAGACACGCATTATATTAAAGAACAACAATTTAAAACATTGCTAGAATGGAAAGCAAACCCATCAGCATGGCAACAATAGCATTATGCATATAGAAACTCCAAAAAAAACAATCGCAAAAAGCAGTCAAGAAGTATATAATTTTTTGATTGATGTAAAAAACTTCGAACATTTAATGCCGGAAAACATTAGTAAGTTTGAGGTAATTAGTGAAGAACGTTTTCTTTTTGCCTTAAAAGGTATGCCCGAAATAGTTCTACAACGCAAAGAAATGGTACCACATAGTAAAGTGGTTTTAGGCGCAGCCAGTGAAAAACTACCTTTTACGCTTACAGCGAATATTATTGAATTAGGAGCAAATGAAACGGAGGTTGTTCTTAGTTTTGAAGGAGAATTTAATGCCATGATGGCCATGATGATAAAAAACCCGATTACCAATTTTATGGGCACTTTATCGGATAATTTGCAGAAGGTTTAAAAGCCCCCTAACCCCCAAAGGGGGAATTAGCAACAAAACGGTAAAAAAAGAAAAATTTGAGCTTGACACTTTATAATTGTTGTGCGTTGTTGGTTATTCGTTGTTAGCCAATAATCCATCCCTTTCTAATCTTTTAGCTTTAAATAGAGGACTTAAAAAACTTTTAAAATATTTTTGAACTTGATCTTGACACTTTATAATGGTTGTTGGTTGTCTGTTTACGATTATTCGTTGTTAGAAAATAAACTTATAACGTCCTAAACATATAACCCAAAATCAATACATCAATTTAACTTCTTTCAAATCAAAACTTTTTAAAATTTCATCTTCGACTTGTACGATTAATTTACCTTCGTCGGAAATATTTCTAATTATCCCCGTGAATAGTTCGTTGTTTTTTAAGTTGGTAAAGGTCGAGGCTTTATCTTTTCTAAATAATACGTTTAAATAAGCCTCTTTTAAAGACTCTTGTAACCCTTTTTCAAAGTCAATAAATAGTTTTTCTAGGTTTTTGACTACAAGATTCAAAACTTCATCTAAATCAAAATTTTTACCTTTTAGTAGTTGTAATGAACTCACATTCGGTAATCCGGCAAATTGAGTCTGGTTCACATTTAAACCAATTCCGATTACCGAAGATGTAATTTTTTGACCAAAAAAAATGTTTTCAATCAAGATGCCACAAATTTTATTTTTTCCTGACAGAATGTCGTTAGGCCATTTAATATGTATATCAGGTATTTTAAATGAATTTAGTGTCTTAAAAATGGCTAACGAAACCACCATATTTAAGTAAAACTGATCTCGCACATTAAGATTAGCATGATGCTTTAAAACACTGAATGTAAGATTCTTACCCTTTTCAGATTGCCAACTTGAGCCCATTTGCCCCTTACCATTAAGCTGCTCATTTGCGATAACAATAGTAAAATCGGCAAGAGAAGCTTCTTGCATTAATTCTTTTAGGTAAACATTTGTAGATGCTGTGGCATCAAGTTTGATTAACTGCATGTGTTAAGTAATATATAAAACTTAAATCTTATTGTTCAAAACAATAGCTAAAAAAACAAAAAAATAATAACTTTGCGAAAATTAAATCTTTTTAATGCAAAAAAAGCAAGCAAGCGTAGATGAGCTCATTAGCGTTATTCTAGAAGGAATAGAAGAAGTTAAGGGCAACAATATTAATATACTTGACCTCAGAAAAATTGAAAATACCGTTTGTGACTATTTTATCATCTGCAACGGAACTTCAAATACGCATGTAAATGCCATCGTAGGATCAATCCAAAAAACTGTTAGTAAGAGTATTAAAGACAAGCCTTGGCACGTAGAAGGTTCTGAAAATTCAGAGTGGATTTTGATGGACTATGTAAATGTTGTCGTACATGTTTTCCAAAAACACATAAGAGAATTTTATGATATTGAAGGACTTTGGGGTGATGCAAAAGTAACGGCAATAGAAAATAGCTTTAAATAAGAAAAAAGAAAAATGGCGAAAGAAAATAATTCAAGTACAAAGAAACCAAAATTTAATTCTTGGTGGATTTATGGTATAATTGCAATATTATTAATTGGTTTTCAGATATTTAGTAGTACTAATTTGTCAAGTACCGAAAAAACAACCACTTCTAAATTACAAGATTATTTAAGAAATGGTGATGTTTCAAAAATACTTATAGTTACCAATACAAGACAAGCTAAGGTTTTTTTAACCGAAGAGGCTTTAACTAAAGATGTTCATAAAACCGTAGCGACGAAACCTTTTGGTATGTCTGGGGCGGAAGCTCCACAGTATGTGCTAGATTATGGTGATCCTCAAAATTTTGAAAATGACATTAAAGGCATCAAAGCAGAAAATAATTTAGATACGGTTATAGATTATACTACAGAATCAAATGTTTTTGGTGATATTTTATTAAGTATTTTACCTTTTGTTTTAATTATTGGTATTTGGATTTACTTAATGCGAAGAATGTCTGGCGGTGGCGGTGGCGGTGCTGGCGGTCAAATTTTCAACATAGGAAAATCAAAAGCAAAACTTTTTGATGAAAAAACAGATACTAGAACTTCTTTTAAAGATGTAGCCGGACTTGAAGGTGCTAAAGAAGAAGTAGAAGAAATTGTAGACTTTTTAAGAAATCCTGATAAATACACTTCTTTAGGTGGTAAAATACCAAAAGGGGCTTTATTGGTAGGCCCTCCAGGTACTGGGAAAACCTTATTAGCAAAAGCTGTAGCTGGTGAAGCTAAAGTCCCGTTTTTCTCGTTATCAGGTTCTGATTTTGTTGAAATGTTTGTAGGCGTTGGAGCTTCTAGAGTTCGTGACCTTTTTAAACAAGCAAAAGATAAATCTCCTGCTATCATATTTATAGATGAAATTGATGCTATAGGTAGAGCAAGAGGAAAAAATAACATGACAGGCTCTAATGACGAGCGCGAGAATACCCTTAACCAACTATTAACAGAAATGGATGGTTTTGGTACGAACACAAACGTAATTGTTTTAGCCGCAACTAACCGAGCCGATGTATTAGACAAAGCTTTAATGCGTGCTGGTCGTTTTGACCGCCAAATTTATGTAGACCTGCCGGATATTAGAGAGCGTAAAGAAATTTTTGAGGTACACTTGCGCCCTATAAAAACAGCAGAAACCTTAGATTTAGATTTTCTAGCAAAACAAACGCCAGGTTTCTCTGGAGCTGATATTGCGAATGTATGTAATGAAGCTGCCCTTATTGCTGCTCGAAAAGAGAAGAAAGCAGTAACCAAGCAAGACTTTTTAGATGCTGTGGATAGAATTGTAGGCGGACTAGAGAAGAAAAATAAAATCATAACACCACAAGAAAAAGAAACGATTGCCTACCACGAAGCTGGTCACGCAACCGTGAGTTGGATGTTGGAACATGCAGCACCATTAGTAAAGGTAACTATTGTTCCTAGAGGTCAGTCTTTAGGCGCAGCTTGGTATTTACCAGAAGAGCGTCTTATCGTTCGTCCGGATCAAATGCAAGATGAAATGTGTGCTACTTTAGGAGGTAGAGCTGCTGAAAAAGTTATTTTTAATAAAATTTCGACAGGTGCATTAAGTGATTTAGAAAAAGTTACTAAACAAGCCCGAGCCATGGTTACTATTTATGGTTTAAATGACAAAATAGGTAATTTAACCTATTACGATTCGTCAGGGCAAGACTCTTATGGTTTTTCTAAACCTTACAGCGAACAGACTGCGCAAACAATCGATAAAGAAATTTCTATATTAATTGAAGAACAATATGACCGAGCTGTAGCACTTTTAGAAAAACATAAGGATAAACTTACTACATTAGCGCAACGTTTATTAGAAAAAGAAGTTATCTTTAAAGACGATTTAGAAAAGATATTTGGCAAAAGACCTTTTGATAAAGATATTGCCGAAGAAACTGCTAATAAAGAAGAAGCAGCTGCAAAATTAGCGGCAGAACAAACAAATATATCAGAGCCAACAAAAGAATAAATAGTATTTAAAATAAAATGGGGTTATTTGAGAAACTCTTTGGAGGAGGTAAAAAAAAGAGTACTAAAGAGCATGATGATGCCAGAGGTGTTCACATGCCTGATCTCGATATTCCTGTTGATGAAAAATTTACGATTTATTTCAAAAAAAATGGTGGTAAATTTATTTATTGTGTAGATTTTTCAGATGTAAGACAAGCTTTAAAGAATATTATTGAAGAAAACAATTGGAACCAAAAGCCTTTTTTCTCTTTAGATAAAAGGCTAGAGGATCAATTTTCTAAAGAAGCTATCTCTTTTACAAATAAGAGTACTGAAGACGGTATATTTTTTACCACTTGCGAGCATCTAGTAGCTCAAAATGGGTCTATTTTAATTTGTTCAAATCAATTGAAAGAAAAAAAATTAGACGAATTACCTGAGAATTTTATCGTTTTTGCTACCACGAGTCAGTTGGTTAACTCTATTGGAGAAGGTTTAAAAAAAATAAAGAAAAAACATCAAAACAGCATACCTTCTAATATTACGACCATAAAGCATTTTCAAAACGTAAAAGAAAATAAAAACGATTTTTTAACCTACGGTAG
Organism: Cellulophaga sp.; assembly: GCA_030731855.1. Classification (GTDB taxonomy): domain Bacteria; phylum Bacteroidota; class Bacteroidia; order Flavobacteriales; family Flavobacteriaceae; genus Cellulophaga. The sequence goes on from JANQTG010000135.1 coordinate 41,823, forward strand.
TAGTTCTAAAAATTTGTATCTTATACTTTTGGAAGATTTATAGTATGGGAGAAGTTTTTAGGCGGTTAATTACGGGTATTGTTTATGTAGTGCTTTTGCTGTCTACCATATTTTTAAGTTCTGATGCTTTCGACTTTTTATTTATGGCTTTTGGCTTAGCTTGCATATACGAGTTCAAAAGAATGACCCAATTAAAAGGGTATTATATTTTTGCAGCTTATTTAACACTTTGGTGGGTTTTTATACATTTACTTCATGACTATCCCTATAGCCACTCCATAGTAAATGTTTTAATGTTTATCACCATAACCATTAACATTACCTTATTATTTTATTTATTTTCAAAAAAACAAGTAAAATATACCACACTCCAAAAATTTCTTATTGGCCTTTTTTATATTGGTGGAGGTTGCATTTTCCTTACCATGATTCCGTATCAAAATAGTACTTTTGCAAAATTATTAATCATGGGATTCTTTATCCTTATTTGGGTGAACGACTCTTTTGCATATTTAGTGGGAAAAACAATAGGCAAAAACAAACTATTTCCGAAAGTATCACCTAAAAAAACATGGGAAGGCACAATCGGAGGATTTATTTTTGCTTTAATTGCTGCATATTTTATCGCAAAGTACGAAACTAATTTATCTCTAAATCAGTGGCTCATACTTGCTGTTGTTATTGTCGTATCTGGTAGTTTAGGCGACTTATTAGAGTCGAAATTTAAAAGAGACGCTGGTGTAAAAGATAGTGGTGCTATTTTACCTGGTCATGGCGGTATGCTAGATCGATTAGATAGTCTAGTTTTTGCTGCACCATTCGTTTATTTAACCTTAAATATTTTTAATTATGTTTCATAAAGAAGGACAAAAAATTATACTGATAAGCCTTTTTTTGGTCGCTATAGTCGTTTTCGCTGCGGATTATTTTATTCCTATTTATTGGTTAAAACTTGCCCTGCAAATAATTGCTATACTATTTCTAATCATTATTTTACAATTTTTTAGAAACCCTAAGCGAAAAGTCATAAAAAGCTTTGATGATATTTTAGCACCCGTTGATGGAAAAGTGGTAGTTATAGAAGAGGTTGAAGAAAACGAATATTTTAAAGAAAAGCGAAGACAAGTATCCATTTTTATGTCGCCCATTAATGTGCATGTAACCAGATACCCTGTAAGTGGTCAAGTAACCTATTCAAAATACCATCCCGGTAAATATTTAGTTGCATGGCATCCAAAAGCTAGTGAAGAAAATGAACGCACCACAATAGTGGTTAAAACCCCTAAATTAGGAGAAATATTATATAGGCAAGTTGCAGGAGCTTTAGCAAAGAGAATTGTTAATTATGCCATAAAAGGTGATAGTGTTCACCAAGGTGAAGACGCTGGTTTTATTAAATTTGGTTCAAGAGTAGATTTATACTTACCTTTAGATTGTGCAATAACGGTTAAATTAAACCAAAAAGTTGTAGGAGGAAAAACATGTATAGCAAGTATTGGGAAAAATGACGACGCCTGAAAAACTGGAAAAAGACTTTATAAAAGCGGTAAGTTTCATGAATAACTATACCGAACCCTTGCCTGCTGATTTGCTTTTAAAATTTTATGCCTATTATAAAATAGCTAATGAAAACTTTGATAATCCGGGCAGTAGAACCCCACTTATCAACGCCTTTAAGGCAAATGCGCTTATTCAAGCGAAAAATTTATCTCGAAAAGATGCGATGAAAAGGTACATCGCCTTAGTAAAAAAGGAGTTTATAGATAAAAAATAAATTCAATTTTTTTACTACCAATCAATAGGCCTGTAATCTTTTAAAAACTTACCACACCAATGTTTTCCGGTATTTATACCATCAATTAAAGGATCTAAAACACGTGCTGCACCATCAACAATATCTAAAGGCGGTTGAAAATCGTGTACTTCTTGCTTCTTTTTTGATAATTCGGCAGGGTCTTCATCGGTTACCCAGCCTGTATCAACCGCATTCATATAGACTCCATCGGTCGCAAAATCTAACGCCGATGTATGTGTCATCATATTTAAAGCAGCTTTTGCCATATTGGTATGCGGATGCCTGTCTTCTTTGTAAAAACGGTGGAATTTACCTTCCATTGCAGATACGTTTATAATGTGCTTTTTACCTGTATTTTCTTGACGCATTAAGCGCGATAGTCGGTTACACAATACAAAAGGAGCTACAGCGTTCACCAATTGTACTTCGATCATTTCTGGTGTTTCTATTTCGCCTAATTTTAAACGCCAACTGTTTGTTTTTCGTAAATCTACTTGCTGCAAATCAGCATCTAATTGCCCTTCTGGAAACACCTCTTTCGTAGAAAGTGAATTATCAAAACTATACGGAATCTGCGATAATTTAGCGGAAGCACGAATACCAATGCCAGGTTCAGGAGCATGCCAGTTAATCGCTAAGGTATTATTTTGTTGACTTGAGG
>JANQTG010000136.1:0-1304 GCA_030731855.1 Cellulophaga sp.
ACATTGTTACATTGAAACACCATATTTCTTTTATATTTGCACTTCGATTAAAATACACCAATAATGAAAATCAATTTTGTAGCAGAATTGCAGTGGAGAGGTATGTTGCATGATGCCATGCCTGGAACAGAAGAACATTTAATGAACGAGATGCAATCGGCTTACGTGGGGATAGATCCAACGGCAGATTCTTTACATATTGGGCATTTGGTGAGTGTTATGATGTTACGCCATTTTCAATTAGCAGGGCACAAACCTTTTGCTTTGGTCGGTGGTGCAACAGGAATGATTGGTGACCCGTCAGGAAAATCGAACGAACGTAATTTATTAGATGAAAAAACATTACGTCACAATCAAGAAGCTTTAAAAGATCAATTATCACGTTTTTTAGATTTTGAAAGCGACGCTGAAAACGCTGCGGTTTTAGTGAATAATTACGATTGGATGAAAGATTTCTCTTTTTTAGCATTTATCCGAGATGTGGGCAAACATATTACCGTAAACTATATGATGGCAAAAGAGTCTGTCAAAAAAAGACTGTCATCAGAAGCTAAAGAAGGCATGTCGTTTACAGAATTCACTTATCAATTGGTGCAAGGTTACGACTTTCTACATTTATACAGAACTCACAATTGCACCTTACAAATGGGTGGTAGCGACCAGTGGGGAAATATCACTACAGGCACGGAATTAATTCGTAGAATTGGTGGTGGAAAAGGTTTTGCTTTAACTTGTCCGCTAATTACTAAAGCAGATGGTACTAAATTCGGGAAAACCGAAGGTGGTAATGTTTGGCTAGATGCGGAACGCACATCGCCCTATAAATTTTACCAATATTGGTTAAATACCTCAGATGAAGACGCTGAAAAATACATTAAAATATTTACTTTTTTAGGGAAAGAAGAAATTACTAGTTTAGTTTCAGAACACCAACAAGCTCCACATTTAAGACTATTACAAAAACGCTTAGCCGATGAAATCACGGTGATGGTACATTCGCAAGAAGATTTAGATAATGCTATGGAAGCTAGTGAAATTTTGTTTGGAAAGTCTACTGCTGCGAGTTTAAAAAAGCTCGATGAAAAAACCTTTTTAGACATTTTTGAAGGCGTACCACAAGCTGAGGTTACTATGGCTGAGGTAGAAGAAGGCTTAGACATGATTGCAGCATTAGCAGCAAAAACAGGATTTTTGGCTTCTAACGGAGAAGCGCGTAGAGAGTTAAAACAAAACTCCATTTCGGTAAATAAAGAAAAAGTAGCTGAAGATTTTGTAATTACAAAAGAAGATGTAATCAACAATAA
>JANQTG010000136.1:1404-3738 GCA_030731855.1 Cellulophaga sp.
TTAAAAAACCATCAAATTACAACCTCTAATATCCGAATGATCAAAGCGTCCAAGAATTTCAAAGCTTCCATCATTAAACTTTTTTCCTAAATCTTGAGTGGCAATAAACGAGCAAGAATTTACATTGGCAAGGTCTATCACATTAATACCGCCAGTTTTTCCATTGGTTTGGTAGGTAAGGGCGTCTTCGGTATCACGAACCAAAATTTGCATCCATGGTGGTGAATTAAAAATTCCGTTTCCGTTAGAGTAGGCTTGTGACAGCAGCTCCGTCATGCCATATTCAGAGTGAATTTCTTGAACACCGAAACCTTTTTTTAGAATTTCGTGAAGCGCTTCGCGAATCATTTCTTTTCTCCGACCTTTCATTCCGCCAGTTTCCATGACTAGGGTATTTTTTAAGCTAAGTTGGTATTTTTCAGCAATATCAAGTAGTGCAAAAGAGACACCTATAAGTATAATTTTACTGTCTTTTTTATCTAAAGTGATCAGTTTTTCGACTAATAATTCAATATCATTTAGGTAAAATCCACTTTCGGGGTGTTTGCTTTTTTTAATCAAATCATCAGCCATATAAATCAAAGAAGAACCTTCGCGCTCTAAATACGAGGGCAAAAGCGCCAAAACACAATACTCTTTAATGTCTCCATAAAAATAATCGAAAGCTTTTAAATAACTTTCTTCATATAGCGCAATATCAGAAACATAATGTGTACTTGTGCTACTTCCAGTAGTGCCGCTGCTGGTAAAAAGTATTTTAGGTGTATCTTTAGTGGAGACCACTTTTTTAGATTTAAAAAATTCAATAGGTAAAAAAGGAATTTGAATTAAATTTTGAACCTTATCGGGAGTTTTATTTAGATAATCACAAAATTCTTGATATACCTTATTGTTCAGGTATTGATGTGCATAAATTTCTAATGAAATTTGTTCAAAATCTGTATTTGACTTTATATTGAAAATTTTTGACCAATTCATAGTTGCTAATCGTGCTGCAAAAATAAGCATACTTTTAATGCATCAATGTGTAAAATACCAATGAAATCATGTAGCAATTTAATGATTTGAAAATTTGAAGATGAATTGATTCGAAGATTAGTCTCTCTAAAAAGCGGTAACACTAATTTTTTTGCTCTTTACTTTTTTAATTTTACTACCCTGTACCTCCTAAAAACTATTGACTATAAAAAAACTCCAATTCAATGAAGAAAAGGAGTCTTTTATTTAAAGTTGGGTGGTTGTTATTTTTTAACTAACTTTTTCGACGTAGTTTTATAATTTTCAGTTACTTGAACAATATATACGCCTGCATCTAGTTTTGAAATATTTAAGTCTTTATACGTAGTTCGTTCTTTGAGAACAATTTCTCCAAATAAATCATATACGATAATATCTTTAGAAGCGTTATCTTTTGTAGTGATATATACAATATCATTATACGTAGGGTTCGGGTATAATTTGAATCCAGAAATTTCGGTTTTTTCACTGTTTCTATCAAGGGTATCTTGACCAGATAAAGTAAAGGCAAAAGCCAGAAGTAATATAAAGTAGATTTTCTTCATTTTTAATCGTTTGGGATAACTGATGTAAAAATATATAAAGACGAACTGATTGTATACTATTTGTTGTGAAATACAGTTTATTGTAGGTAAACCCTATTTTTTTTGATTTTATAAGATTTGAAAATTATTTTTTTGAAGAAAAATAGGTGATGTAGCTTCTTAAAATACACTTATTTAGCAACTTAAATAGAAAAGAAGTAATTAAAAGCACATGTTTTTTTACTTGATAATAAGTTTACGAGTGGCAACTTTATCTTTTTCAAAAACACGAATAATATAAATTCCGGCATCTAAATCAGAAAGGTTTAGTTCATTACCAAGAATAGTAGTTTCCAAAACCTTATTGCCTAAAACATCTAGAATAAGTATTTTTTTTGGAGCATTTATGGTAGTGCTAATATATACTTTACCATTAGTAACAGGGTTTGGATACAATTTAAAACCTTCAATGTCTCCAATAGTTTTTTGATCTTGACTGTAAGTAAGAGAAGCAAAGAATAAAAATAAAAGTAAAAAGTAAAGTTTTTTCATCCAATGGTGTTTAAAGTAACTTTTTGATTTAATGCTCTTTGCGAACATTCTTAAATCTAGTATTACAATAAATATGCCGCAATATACTAAATTTTAAAACTGTTCGTTGCCAACAGTCATCGATACTAAAATATTTTCGATGAAATGCACATAAAAAAGTTAAATTAGCTCAACGAAGGCCTAAATTATTATTTTCTTACCTTTAAAAATGGAAAACCCTGCAAATTTGCAGGGTTTTGTA
>JANQTG010000137.1 GCA_030731855.1 Cellulophaga sp.
TCTTCCTTAATCATATTAGAAAGCTCGTTAATATCTTTATAAAGGGTAAATTCTCCGTTTTTTATGTAGGTGATCGTACCCGTTTCTTCGCTGACCACCAAAGCTAAAGCATCTGTTTTTTCTGTAATGCCCACAGCGGCTCTATGGCGTAAACCAAAACGTAAAGGAATATTTCGCTCGTTTGATACGGGTAAAATTACGCGAGTCGCTACAATATAATTACTTTCAATAATAGCGGCACCGTCGTGTAAAGGACTGTTTTTGTAAAAAATACTTTCGATAATAGGTTGCGAAATTTCAATATGCATTTTGTCTCCAGATGATTTTACAAAATCTAAAGAATTACTGCGACTAATAATTAATAAGGCCCCAGTTTTAGAACTACTCATTTTTTCACAAGCACTTAAAATAGCATTTACATCGGTACTGATAACACCAGCCTCTTGCTTTAAAAATTTAAAATGTTTAATAAAATTCCGTTTGTTAGAAAAATTGGTGGAGCCAATCATTAATAAAAATTTTCTGATTTCTTGCTGAAAAACAATGATTAAAGCAATTAAACCCACTTGCATAAAACCACCTACCATGCTACTAATCATTTTCATTTCTAGCAATTCGGTGAGTTTCCAGAAGCCCCAAACAATTACAATACCTATAAAGATATTAATGGCAACTGTTCCACGAACTAATTTGTAAATGTAATACAGTAGAATAGCGACCAGAAAAATATCGATTAGGTCGGTAATTTTAAAATCTAGAAAGTTTAGAAAATTCAAGCTAAGTGGTTTTTTGTAAAATTAGGAAAAATCAATGAACTTAATAGGAGTTATTTGTAAGCTCAAATTGTGAAACTATTTCAATACATTCTGCCGCTTCCTTAACATCATGGACTCTTAAAATATTTGCCCCTTTTAAAAGGGCAATGGTATTTAATGCTGTGGTACCGTTTAAAGCATTTTTAGCATCGGTTTTTAAAACTTTGTAAATCATAGATTTTCTGCTAATCCCTACTAAAATAGGTTTTGCAGTAATTTTAAATACCTCTAATTTTTGCATTAACTCATAATTCTGTTCTAATGTTTTTGAAAAACCAAAACCAGGGTCAATAATAATATCAGTAATACCAAGTGAATGTGCGTCACTAATTTTTTCCGAGAAATAATATAAAATATCATTTAAAAGATGGGTGTAATCTGTTTTTTGTTGCATATTCTGTGGCGTACCTTTCATGTGCATCATAATATAAGGAACCTTTAAATCGGCAACAGTTTGCAGCATGTTTTTATCTAAACTAGCCGCAGAAATGTCATTTATCAAAGCCGCTCCGGCCTCAATACACTGTTTTGCCACTTGAGCTCTAAAGGTATCTATAGAAAGCAAAATAGTTGGAAATTCTTTTGCCAACAGTGCTACAATCGGGAGAATGCGTTGTAATTCTTCCGTTAAAGAAACATGTGCTGCGCCTGGTCTAGAACTATAGGCGCCAACATCAATAAAAGTAGCTCCGTCAGCAAGCATTTTTTCCACTTGTTGAATAATAGCTTTAGTGTCTTTATAGTTCCCACCATCATAAAAAGAGTCTGGCGTAATATTCAGTACGCCCATTATTTTGGGTTTTTTAAGATTGATAAGGTTTCCTTTACAATTTAGTGTCATTTTATGTGAAATTCGATTTGATTTATGTCCAATTATTCAACTTTAAAGCACTAAGCTTGAACAATTAAAAAATTTGAACGAAATTTACACAAATTAGAAACAATACATGCAAAAAACGTCAGAACAATACGATGCGGTCATTAAAATTTGCAGAGATTTATTCTCAAAAAAAATGAAAGACTACGGCAGTGCTTGGCGAATTTTGCGACTTCCATCGTTAACAGATCAAATCTTTATCAAAGCTCAGCGTATTCGCGGATTGCAACAAAACGAGGTGAGTAAAATCGATGAAGACGAACAATCGGAGTTTATCGGCATTATCAATTACGCCATCATGGCGCTTATTCAAATTGATAAAGGAGTTGTTGATCAGCCAGATTTGACTGATGAGGAGGCTTTATGCTATTATAATAAGCATGTAGCCATTACCAAAGCGCTAATGGAAAATAAAAATCATGATTATGGTGAAGCATGGCGCGATATGCGTGTTAGTTCTTTAACTGATCTAATTTTGCAAAAATTACTACGCGTAAAATCTATAGAAAATAATAAAGGCAAAACTCTTGTAAGCGAGGGTATTGACGCAAATTATCAAGATATGGTAAATTATGCCGTTTTTGCGATGATTCATTTAACACCAAATTCTAGTCAATAATGAAGTATTTAGTAGCTATAAGTAGAATTATTGTTGGGGTATTGTTTATTATCAGTGGATTTATAAAATTGAATGACCCCGTAGGTTTTTCCTTTAAATTAGAAGAATATTTTAGTTTTAGTGTATTGAACTTACCATCTTTAGAACCTCACGCACTTAAAATTTCTATAATTGTTGTTATTTTAGAAGTACTTCTTGGGGTTTTATTATTAATAGGTTTTAGGGTTAAATTTACAGTTTGGAGTCTTTTATTGATGATCGTAGGTTTTACTTTTTTAACTTTTTACTCTGCCTATTTCAATAAAGTAACCGATTGTGGTTGTTTTGGAGACGCGCTAAAACTTACTCCATGGGAATCATTTACAAAAGATATTGTTTTGTTAATTTTTATCGTGGTTCTGTTTAAAGGGCAAAAATATATTACACCAATCTTTAGTGCTGGCATTAACAGGTTTTTAACCTTATTTGCGGTTATTGCGAGTATAGTTTTTGCTTATTATGTATTAAATTATTTACCTGCCATAGATTTTAGACCCTATAAAATTGGTGCTAATATTCAAGAAGGAATGACAGTACCCGAAGATGCTCAAAAGCCAGTTTTTGATTATGCTTGGAAATTTAAAGTAAACGGAGAAGAAAAAGTAATTGTTACCCGTGGCGATTACCCCACCGTAGAAGGCGAATTTGTAGATGTAGAAACCACCGAAATAGAAGCAGGATATGTACCGCCTATTCATGATTTTACCATAGAAAAAAACGGCACGGATATGGCTGCTGAACTTTTACAAGAACCTAAATTGGTAATGGTAATCGCCTATGATTTGGCAAAGAGTAATTATAAAGCTTTCGAAGAAATAAAAACAATTACCGACGAGGCCTCAAAAAAAGGGTATAAAGTAATAGGGATGTCAGCATCAAGCGAAGATTTCACTTTAAAACTTACCAAAGAGTATAAATTAAATTTTGATTTTTACTTTACAGATCAGACAACCCTAAAAACTATCATAAGATCTAACCCTGGTGTATTAGTTTTAGAAAAAGGAACGATAACACAAAAAGTACATTTTAATGATTTAGATGAATTAAAGTTCAACTAAAATTCATTTTATCAAATAATAAATATTACATAAAGAATAAAATAATGAGAAGTAAAATTGTAGCAGGAAATTGGAAAATGAATAAAAACTTAGCCGAAACAGACGCTTTATTAGCGGAACTTTCTGCGAAACTACCAGATACAACTGCGGAAGTTATGGTGGCGCCAACATTTGTTAATTTAACAGGAGCTTTGAGTACTTTAGAATCATCAACCATACAAGTAATTGCACAAAACATGCATTTTGCAGAAAATGGTGCGTACACCGGAGAAATTTCTGCCGATATGCTTTTAAATATAGGTATAAATACAGTTATTATTGGGCACTCGGAGCGTAGAGCTTACTTTGGAGAAACCGACGAAATTTTAGCCAAAAAGGTAAAAGCAGCATTGGCCAAAAATATGAGAGTTATGTTTTGTTTTGGAGAAGAATTACAAGATCGTAAGTCCGATAATCACTTTAATATCGTAGAAAGTCAATTACGAAATGCCTTATTCGATTTAGAAGCAAGTGCTTGGAAAAATATTATTTTAGCTTACGAGCCCGTTTGGGCAATTGGGACAGGAGAAACGGCATCGCCAGAGCAAGCTCAAGAAATGCATGCTTTTATACGCAAAACAATAACGGATGCTTTTGATGTAACCATCGCTAATGAAGTATCTATTTTATACGGTGGTAGCGTAAAACCAAATAATGCAGTTGAAATTTTTTCTAAACCAGATGTTGATGGTGGTTTAATCGGTGGAGCATCCTTAATTGCTGATGATTTTATGGCTATCGTAAAAGCCATTTAATTTTTTGTCTAAAGTCGAAGTTTGAAATCATTAGGTTTTATGAGATTTTAATACTTCGACTATCCTCATTCAACCAAAAAAAATAAAAAATAGTGTATGTGTTTAGGAGTTTAGATTCACTTTTTTAAACAAAAAAACGATCAACCATTAAAGCACAACGATTAAGTCAATACATGGAACAAGAGAATATTTACATTGAGTACGATTTTAAAGTACGTCCGGTACAACCTGCCTCTGATTTATTAATTGCAGAATTGGGCGAAGTGCTATTTGAAAGTTTTCTAGAAACCGACGAGGGTGTATTGGCGTATATAAAAAAAACCGATTGGTCAATTTCGATGCTAGAAAATCTAGAAATTTTAGAAAACTCGCTTTTTCATATAACTTACGAGTATAAAGAAATAGCTCAAGAAAACTGGAATGCTACCTGGGAGCAGAATTTTAATGCTATTCAGGTGGATGAAAAATGTGTGGTTCGCGCTCCTTTTCACGAGAAGCCAGAAGTAGAATTTGATATTGTTATTGAACCTAAGATGAGTTTCGGAACAGGGCATCATGAAACAACCCATATGATGTTACAACATATTTTAGCCACCGATTTTAAAGATAAAACGGTTTTAGATATGGGCAGTGGCACAGGTGTTTTAGCCATTTTAGCGTCAATGAAAGGCGCTACCGATGTTGATGCGATCGATATTGATAATTGGTGTTATTTGAATGCTCTCGAAAATGTAGAACGAAATAACTGCAAACATATTCAGGTTTTTGAAGGGGATGCCAATTTATTAGGTTCTAAAAAATACGATATTATTATCGCTAATATTAATCGTAATATTTTATTGAATGATATTCCTACCTATGTAAAATGTTTACACCCAGACGGAATTTTATTTTTGAGTGGTTTTTATACAGAAGATATACCTGTAATTACCGCGAAATGCACTGAAGTAGGCTTAAAATTTGAAATTAATTTTGAGCGTAACAATTGGGTAGCGGTAAAATATATTTTTTAAAATAAGAAAGTGTTATTTTTAAAGAATTTGTATATTAGTATAAAAATGTAACTGTGAGCACAAAAGAAAAATTCTTAGAAGACTTACTTGTAGAAGAAGAAACTCAGCAACAGAACGAAATTGTATTGTATAATGACGAAGTAAACACCTTCGATCATGTTATTGAAACACTTGTAGGTGTATGTGATCATACCCCAGAGCAAGCGGAACAATGCTCTATTATAGTCCACCATAATGGTAAGTGTACTGTAAAAACTGGCGATTATGACGATTTAAAGCCTCGTTGCAGTAAACTTTTACAGGCAGGTTTGAGTGCGGAGATCGTTTAGCGTAGTACTATTCTCAAATTCAGTATCTTTAAAACCAAATTCTTTTGGTTTTAACTAATTACATGCTTCAGAAATTAAAAAATTTTTGTGTTTTCTTTTCCTTTGTTTTTTGCTTTTCGCAAGAACTGCCGCCTATAAATAATTATACTCCGTTAGCTTACAATGCTGGAAATCAGAATTGGAGTGTTTCTCAATCTGACCAAAAACATATATATGTAGCTAATAATTTTGGGTTGTTAGAATATAACGGCGCATTCTGGAAAACATATGCCTCTCCAAACGGTTCAACCATTAGAGCTGTAAAAGCAGTTGCTGATCGAATATATACCGGTTGCTATATGGAGTTTGGTTTTTGGAAAAAAGATAGTTACGGAGATTTAAAGTACGAATCATTAAAGCCAAAACTTAAAACTCCGATGATAGAAGACGAAGAGTTTTGGAATATTCTTCATTTAGATAAGTGGGTTCTTTTTCAATCTTTACAAAGAATTTATGTTTACAATACACAAGACGAATCGTTTAATATCATAAAATCAGAAAGCACAAGAGCAAGAATATTTTTAAGTGATGGGGTGGTTTATTTTCAACAATTAAACAAAGGCATCTTTAAAATAGAAAATGGTCATCAAGTCTTGGTTTCAGCAGATCCTGTTTTTAAAAATAACATCATCATAGGGCTTTTTGAAAACAAAAAAAATAAATTAATACTTACAGAAAAATCTGGTTTTTATATCCTAGCGAATGATACAATTTCAAAATGGGATGTACCAATCAATAAAGAGCTGTCAAATATTAGTTTGTATAGTTCTTTACAGTTAAAAGATAAAAGCTTTATATTAGGTACTATTTCTGATGGCATTTTTCATGTAGATGTTGATGGCAACGTAATAGAGAGGATTAATCAAAAAAAGGGATTGTATGACAATACCGTCCATGCCATTTTTGAAGATGTAGAAAGTAATATCTGGTTGGCTTTAAACAATGGAATAAGTGTCATTAATTTAATTTCTCCTTTTAATGAATATATAGACAAAATAGGTAAACTTGGTGTGGTTTACGCTGCGGCAAACTTTCAAGATTATTTGTATTTAGGCACTAATCAAGGTTTATTTTATAAACAAAAAAACAGTGATCAAGATTTCAAAATTATTGAAAATACAAATGGGCAAGTATGGTTTTTAAAAGAAATTAATAACACGCTATTTTGCGGACATAATGATGGAACTTTTAGCGTAGAAAAAGATAAGGCAAGCTTAATTTCTGAATTTCCAGGCGCATGGGGCATAAAAAAAATACCGAATAATAACGCCCTTTTAATACAAGGAAATTATAAGGGATTAAGTGTTTTTAATAAAGTGAATAACCAATGGGTTTTTCGTAATATTATTAGTGGTTTTGAAATTTCAAGTAGGTTTTTTGAATTTACTACAAATAACGATCTAATTGTAAACCACGAATTTAAAGGTTTATTTAGACTTAGCTTTGATAAAGATTTTACCAAGGTAACCAAAGTAGTTGAGAAGCCGTTAATGGGTTCAGGCGCAAGTTTAGTAAAATATAAAGACACTATTTTATATACGTCTAATAATGGTGTTTTTAAGTATTATGAAGGCGCAAAAGAATTTAAAAGAGATAGTTTATTTAGTGCGCTTTTCTTCAGTTATGACGAAAAGCCAATTGGTATTATTGTACCTGATCCAAAAAAAAATCTGTTATGGGGCTTTACAGATAAAAATATTATTTCTGTAGCGCCTAATAAATTTAATGGAAGTTCAGAGGGTAGAAAAATTGCAGTACCAAGTTTTTTTAGCAGAGGAATTGGTGTACAGGGTTTTGAGAATATAACACCTATCGAGAAGGATAAATATCTAATAGGAATTTCTAATGGGTACCTAATTTTAGATTTAAATAAGTTAAAAACTAACACTTATAATGTAGAATTAACCCACATCTATAACAAAAGCGGAGATTCTACTGCCTTGAATAAGGTAGAGCTAAACAATAAAAAAAACGAATTTAATTTTAAAGACAATAATTTATATTTTGAATTTAGCGTTCCTAATTACGATAAATATGCTGAGGTCAGCTATCAATATCAATTAGAAGGGTTTAGCAATACCTGGAGCGAATGGTCTACCGCTCCAGAAGTATCTTTTGAAAATTTGCCCTTCGGTAATTATGTATTTAACGTAAGGGCTAAGGTTGGCAATAGTCTTACCAAAAAAACGGCAACATTTTCATTCCATATAAAAAGACCATGGTATTTTTCAAATGTGGCTATTTTTCTCTACTTGCTTTTTATAGGAATTTCAGGTTTTATAATACATCGTTTATATCGAAGATATTACCATAAGCAACAACAATTATTGCTAAAAGAGAGTAGAAAGAAATTAAAACGTAAAAAGAACAAGGCCGAAAAAAAACTAGTACTTATTAAAAACGAAAAGCTGCATCAAGATATTGAAAGTAAAAGTAGAGAATTAGCGATATCTACTATGAGTATTATTAAGAAGAACGAATTTTTAAATACGATTAAATCTCAATTAGAAGAAAGCACGTCATCAACTCAAATTAATAGAGTGATAAAAACTATTGATAAAAATATAAATAACGAAGACGATTGGAAATTTTTTGAAGATGCTTTTAATAATGCTGATACAGAATTTCTTAAAAAGACAAAACAAATTCATCCAGACTTAAAACCTAATGATTTGCGCTTATGTGCCTATTTACGTCTTAATTTGTCTTCTAAAGAGATAGCTCCGCTGCTCAATATCTCTGTTCGTAGCGTAGAGGTAAAACGGTATCGATTAAGAAAAAAGTTAGATTTACCTCACGAAAGTAATCTTACGGATTATATTTTAAACTTATAAAGCAATACAATTTTTATATTCACCACAACATTACCCATACAATTTTAGATTTTTGATAATATTATCATAATTTTAAAATGGGCTATTTTGTTGGTCTTTTCAACTTGTTTATTGATAATTCAGGGATTATTCTTTATTAAATTTGGTTTTGTATATTTTTTGTTGTGGTATTTTATTAGATTCTCAATTTAAATGATCTTAAATTGTGATTTCAAAAACACAACATATGAAATACATTTTTTTATTTGTTTCAATTTTTTTAACAATGGCATCTTCTTGGTCTCAAGATTTCGAGATCAAGGGTACTGTTAAAGATGCCACTTTAAACGATTTTCTGCCAGGAGTAAACGTGGTAGTAAGAAACCAAACGAGAGGAACTACAACAGATTTTGATGGTAACTTTACTATCGATAAAATTAAAGTAGGCGACGTGTTGGTTATATCCTATTTAGGGTATACCACAAAAGAAATCACCATTAAAAATTCAGATTTTCTCACGATTATGTTAACTGAAGACGTAAGTGCTTTAAGTGAAGTAGTCGTAGTCGGTTATGGCACTCAAACAAAAAAGGAGATTACTGGTGCGGTAAGTGTTGTAGATGCACAAACTATCGAAGAATTAAATCCAACAAGAATAGAACAAGCATTACAGGGTCAGGTTGCTGGGGTTCAAATTACACCCGAATCGGGTTCGCCTGGTAGTGGTTCTTCTATCAGAATTCGTGGTATTTCTACGAATGGTGATGCAAGGCCTTTAATTTTGGTAGATGGTAACGTTATTGAAGATTTAAGCGTTATTAATCCTGGTGATATTGAAAGTATCAATGTACTAAAAGATGCTACTGCAGGTATATACGGGGTAAGAGCCGCAAATGGTGTTATTTTAATTACTACGAAGACAGGTAAAAGAAATACAGACTTAAAGTTTAGTTATGATATGTTTGGAGGTTTCCAACAAACTTCCCGTAAAATTCCTGTTTTAAATGCAACAGAATATGCACTGATAACTAACGAAGCTTTTGCAGCTGGTGGTCAGGCTATTCCTTTTCCTGATGTTTCAAGATTAGGTGAGGGTACAAATTGGCAAGATGAAGTTTTTCAAAACGCACCCATTATAAATCACAATTTAACATTAAGTGGTGGTACCGAAAAATCTTCCTATTCTTTTGGAACTTCACTTTTAACCCAAGACGGTATTGTAGGTGGTAGCAAAGCAAATTTTAAAAGATATACCACAAGAGTTAATTTTGATACTAATTTGCTAGATAATTTGGTCTTAACAACTAATCTTATCTATACAGGCACTAATAACAAAAATTTAAATGAAGGCGGTTTAGGTTCTGTTTTATTTAATGCAGTAAACAATGCGCCTACTTTTAATGTTAGAGAAGCTAATGGTCAATTTTCTTTGGCGGAAGGTTTAGGAAATGAAGTAATAAACCCTATCGCCCAAATCGCGGATACTTACAATACAACAGTTGTTAATAAGATAATGGGTAAAATTGGTTTGAAGTACTCTTTTTTAAATGATTTTAGTGCAGAATCTAATTTTCAGTTTAATTACGCAGAAGTTCAAGGTAGAAATTTTCAACCTACACTATTTTACGGGTCAGGGAAGGTATTTAATAACCCAGGCAGAAATGTTTTAACCGTAAACAAAGATATATTTAGAGATTATACCTGGGATAATTTTTTAAATTATAACAAAACAATTGGTGATAACCATAATGTAAGTGCTACTTTAGGGATGTCCGTTTTTCAAACCACCGGTTTGTTTTCAGGAGGTAACCAAGGATTTTTTGAAACTCCTATCGATTTTGCAAATGCACGAATAGAAGATACAGTAGATCAGCGAAACGAATTACAATTAAGCGGTCGTGCTAATCAATTTGATGAACGTCTCTTATCGTATTTTACAAGACTTCAATATAATTATAAAGGAAAATATTTAATTTCAGGGGTATTACGTAGAGATGGTTCTACCAAATTTGGACCTGATAATAGATTTGGGTTTTTTCCATCAGGATCTATAGGTTGGGTTGTTTCGGACGAAAGCTTCTTGGCAGATAATAGCACAATTAACTTTTTGAAGTTAAGAGCAAGTTATGGGATTTTAGGAAACGATAGAATACCTTCTAATGGTTTTAGAGGTGTTTTAGGCGGCGAAGCAGCATATGTTTTCAATAATCAGCTTAATGTTAGTGGTAGGGCAGTGGGTGTTTTGCCAAATCCTCAAATTCAATGGGAACAGCAAGAAACACTAAATATTGGTTTTGATTTAAAATTGTTTGATAATAAAATTGATATCACCGCTGATTACTTTACAAAAACAACCAACGAATTACTATTGCAGCCACCAGCATCTGGAATATTAGGAGTTGCAGCACCTGGTTCTCAGCCACCTGTAGTTAATGCAGGAACGGTAGAAAATGAAGGTGTTGAATTTGCCATTGGTTATAAAAATTATGTTTCGGACGATTTTGATTTTAACATAAATTATAATGTTACCTTTTTAGAAAATAGAGTACTTTCCGTAAATAACGGTACGGGTTTTGTCGCTGGCGGAGGCTTTGGTGTGGGTCAAGATTTACCTGCACGTTTTGAAGAAGGGCAACCAATAGGGTATTTCTTTGGATTACAAACTGATGGAATTTTTCAAAATCAAGCAGAAATTGAAGACCATGCAACTCAATTAAATGCAGCGCCAGGCGATATCCGTTTTGTAGATACCAATAATGATGGTGAGATTACTCCCGAAGATCGTGTAGCTATTGGTAATCCAATTCCTGCCGCAACTATGGGACTAAACTTTTCTTTCAATTATAAAAATTGGGATTTTAACACCTATGCTTTTGCATCTATTGGGAATGAAATTGTTCGTAATTACGAACGTGTTCAACCCTTAGTAAACAGATCAGTTTATACTTTAAATAGATGGGTTGGTGAAGGAACATCAAACACAGTTCCAAGGGTAACTACAGGAGCAACATTAAACAATCAATTTTCAGATTACTTTATAGAAGATGGTTCTTTTGTTCGCTTACAGAGCCTTCAATTGGGGTATTCTTTTCCTACAGGATTATCAGAACGTTTTGGTGTATCTAAATTAAGACTTTATACCTCCGTAAATAATTTATTTACATTAACAAAATATAGAGGTTTTGATCCAAATGTAACCTCTGGAAGTCCGGTAGGGTCAGGGATAGACGGCGGAGTTTATCCAGTGCCAAGAACCTATTTATTAGGAATTAATTTAAAATTTTAATGCGATGATAAATAAAAATATGAAAATAAAATATTCGCTATTTGCAGTAATTGCTTTGATTTTCACAAATTCTTGTAGTGACGAATTTGTGAATGTAGCATCATTCGATGAAAATTCGGAAGAGTTTTTTAATTCAAAAGAAGATTATGATGCGGCTTTAGTCGGTGCGTATGATTTATTACAATCTACTTATCTTAACGTAATGTTAGGAGAAATTGCTTCGGATAATACTTTAGCAGGAGGAGAGAGCGCAACAGACGTTCCTGGAATACAAGAAGTCGATGACATGACGCACACGCCACTGAATGAAGATCTTAGGAATATCTTTAATTGGATGTTTGCAGGGGTAAACAGAGCAAATTATATATTAGAATTTAAAGATAAAACCGATTTTCCAGGAAAGGAAGGTGTTATAGCAGAAGCTACTTTTTTAAGAGCATACTACTATTTTGAATTGGTAAAATGGTTTGGCGATGTTCCTTTAGCGGTAGATACACGTTTACTTTTTGGAGATCAAGATATAGTAGAACGCACACCAAAAGCAGAAGTTTATGCTCAGATAGAAATAGATTTACAGTTTGCAGCAGCCAATCTTCCTTATGTGCAAACCGAAACTGGTCGAGTGACTAAAGGAGCAGCGCAAGCCTTACTGGGTAAAGCGTACTTATTTCAAAATAAATTTACAGAAGCAGCAGTAGTTTTAGATGATTTAATCGCAAACGGCCCACACGATTTATTGACAGATTATACAACCATGTTCGAAAATGATAATGAAAACAACATAGAATCTGTTTTTGAGGTACAATATATAGATGTAGAAGGCGCAGGTTTTGGTTGTTTACAATGTAGTGAAGGTAATGTAGCCGTCGGTTTTAATGGTATTCGAAACTATACAGGTCCTTTATTCGATTCAGGTTTTAGCTTTAACATCCCTACTCAAAAAGTAGTTGACGCTTTTGAGGTAGGCGATGGAAGAAAAGACGTTGCTATTTTAGATATAAACGCTTGGGCGAATGAAAATGCAGGAGTATCTTTTGTAGAGGGTTTTGAACATACGGGTTTCTATAATAGAAAATATATTGCAAGACAGGGGGATTCAAATATTGGTGATGCCAACCTAACAAATCCAAATAATTACAGAGCTATTCGTTTCGCAGATGTATTGTTAATGGCGGCGGAAGCACACAATAGAAAACCAGCCAGTGATGATGCTAGGGCTCGTGGTTATATTAACCGAGTAAGAGACCGTGCTTTTGGAGATACAGATCATCAATTATCGGTATCTGGAGCAGCATTAACAGATGCCATCGCTAACGAACGCCAGTTAGAATTGGTGGGTGAGGGGCATCGATTTTTCGATTTAGTACGCACTGGGCGTGCTGCACAAGAAATACCAGGATTTACCACTGGTAAAAATGAAGTATTCCCAATCCCATCCATCGAAATAGAATTAGCCGGTAATCGTTGGAATCAAAATCCTGGATATTAATAATAATAAATTCAATACAAATAAAAAGATATGAAACATATAAAAAAATTACTAGTATTTTTTATTGCAATCGGATTGCTAGGTTCCTGCGATGATGAAGAAACATCTTACGCATTACAAGATGTATCAGCACCTACTAACGTAAAGGCTATTTTTAATATTGCTCAAGATGATACAGGTACTGTTACCGTAACCCCAACTGCTGAAGGGGCAACTTCTTACCAAATCTTTTTTGGCGATACCACCGATGAAACACCGGTAACATCAACCCCAGGGCAAATGGTAACTCATGTATATTCTGAGGGAGAATATACATTACGTATTGTGGCTATTGGTTTAACAGGTTTAACTAGCGAACTGAGTAGAATTGTAACGATTTCTTTTAGAGCTCCGACAGATTTGGTTGCAACAATTGATGTAACACCAACAAACCCTCTTGAAATAACAGTAACACCAAACGCAACAAATGCTACGGTTTATGACATTTTTTTCGGAGAGTCTGAAAATGAAGAAGCTACCACAATAATGGCTGGTGAATCTGTAACGTATACATACGCCACGCCTGGAGAATATACCGTAAGAATTGTGGCAAGAGGCGCAGGAGCCGCCACAATAGAAATTACAGAAACAGTTACCGCTGTGGCGCCGAATGCGGCAAGCTTACAAGATTTTATCGGTACTTGGAAAATTGCAGCAGAAGCAGGTTCT
This sequence comes from Cellulophaga sp., assembly GCA_030731855.1. Lineage (GTDB taxonomy): Bacteria > Bacteroidota > Bacteroidia > Flavobacteriales > Flavobacteriaceae > Cellulophaga. The sequence continues at coordinate 13,880 of JANQTG010000137.1, forward strand.
TTTGGAGTAGGGCCGGCAGTAGGCGATGTTAGTTTCTTTGCTTTAGATGCCGCAGGTATTGCAGCGAGAGCTTGTTATATTGATGATGAATATGTATTTGGAGCAGATGGCTCTTTTAACAATATTCTAGGTGCCGAATCTTGGATTGAAGGTTGGCAAGGCGGTTCAGACGCTTGTGGTACTCCAGTTGCACCACATAATGGCTCAAATGCTGCAACCTTCGCATACGATTCAGCAGCGAGTACAATAACTTTAAATGGTGTAGGAGCCTATATTGGGCTTCCTAAAGGAACAAATAATGGAGAGTTAACGTCTCCTGCAAATGCTCCTTCAAGTATTGTTTATTCAGTTTCATTATCGCAAGATAAAAATACGATGAACGTCTTTATCGAAACTAGTGCTGGTGTATTTTGGCAATTTAAATTAGTAAAGGTAGTCCCTTCTCCAATTTTAGGAACTTGGAAAGTGGCACCTGAGGCAGGTTCATTCGGTGTTGGACCAGCGATAGGTGATGTTAGTTTCTTTGCTTTAGATGCGGCAGGTATTGCAGCGAGAGCTTGTTTTATTGATGATGAATATGTTTTTGGATCTGATGGTTCCTTCACGAATGTGCTAGGAGCACAATCTTGGATTGAAGGCTGGCAAGGTGGTTCAGATTCGTGTGGCACTCCAGTAGCACCACATGATGGATCAAACCCGGCTACATACGTTTACAATGCAAGCGCAGGAACGCTTACATTAAATGGCCTAGGAGCTTATATTGCCTTAGCTAAAGGTACCAATACTGGAGAATTAAGTTCACCGGCAAATGCGCCGAATAGTGTTGTGTACAATGTTAGTTTTGAGAATGAAAATACAATGAGAGTGAATATAGAAACAACTGCCGGTATTTTTTGGCAATTTAAATTAGTAAAATCTGTTCCTTCACCAATTGTTGGTACATGGAAAGTAGCCTCTGAAGCGGGCTCGTTTGGTGTAGGCCCGGCGATTGGAGATACAAGTTGGTTTTCATTAGATGCAGCAGGTATTGCAGCCAGAGCGTGTTTTATTAATGACGAGTATGTTTTTGGATCTGATGGCACATTCACGAATGTTTTAGGTACTGAAACTTGGATTGAAGGCTGGCAAGGTGGTTCAGATGCTTGCGGTACTCCCGTTGCGCCACACGATGGTTCTAATGCAGCTACTTATGTTTACGATGCTACAGCCGGAACAATAACGTTAAATGGTCAAGGCGCTTATATTGCATTGTCAAAAGGAACAAATACAGGAGAATTAACGTCTCCATCAGCAGCACCTAATTCAATCGTTTATAACGTTACTTTAGTAAATAACAACACAATGAATGTAGTGATCGAAACAGGTACGGGTTCTGGAGTTTTTTGGCAATTTAAGCTTGTAAAAGATTAACAAAAACATATAACTATGAAATTATTTAAAACTATAATTCCTATACTTTTCATTTTCTTAACAGTGTTAAGCTGCCAGGAAGAAGAACCTAGTCTAAGTGCTATTCAAACGCCAACAAACCTTCAAATATCAACAGATATTAGTATTGATGGTAGCGGAATAGTGGCATTTAATGCTACCGCATTAAATGCAATAACCTATAAATACTTTTTTGGAGACGGAAGTTCCGAATCTTCTCCAACGGGTATTTCGACTAAACGTTTTACTAAAACTGGTTTAAATACGTACGAAGTTACTATTGTAGCTTATGGAATGGGTGGTA
>JANQTG010000138.1:0-6809 GCA_030731855.1 Cellulophaga sp.
GCATTATTATTGCGTAAAAGACTAGATCCCAGTAACATTGCGACACAAGAAAATAATTCTGGCCAAGATTTTTATGTATTTAGATATGCTGAAACTTTATTAAACCTATCTGAGGCAGCATTTTACCTCAATAATGCTGATGAAGCATTAGATATGGTCAACATGATAAGAACTAGAGCAGGTATGCCACTAAGGACTACTATTACAGAAGAATTTATAAGACAAGAACGTCAAGTAGAATTAGCTTTTGAGGATCATCGTTTCTGGGATTTAATCCGATGGAGAATTGCTGAGAATGTTTTAGGGAATGTGAGAACTAGAGGACTTGTTTTTAGATATAACTTAAATACAGATCGTTATAATATTACACTAAAAAATGCAGAAGGATTAATAAGACAATTTGGACCAGAAAGATACTATTTACCTTTTAGCCTTGAACGCTTAGCAGACAACCCTAATTTAATCCAAAATCCTGGTTATTAATTTCAGTATATGAATGTAAAAAAAAAAGTTGAGTTAGTTTTTTGTCTTTGTTTTGCAGCTATTTTTATGAATAGCTGTAAAAGCAAAGATGATCAAAAAAAAATTGCTGAAAATGGCGCAGAAAATAAACCAAACATCATCTTTATTTTGGCAGATGATCTTGGGGCTAATGATCTTAGTTATGCTGGAAGTACCTACTATGAAACTCCTTCTATAGATCGTATTGCAAAAGAAGGAACCATTTTTACACAAGGCTATGCAGCCGCTCAAGTTTGTAGCCCTTCTAGGGCCAGTATTATGACTGGGCAATATACCACAGGCCATGGCATAACCGATTGGATTGGTGCAGCTTCGGGTGAAGCATGGAAAAACCAAGGACACAACACCAAAGTATTACCGCCAGCATATACCCATAGTCTGTCCGAAGGAAGTGTAACTATAGCGGAAGCCATGAAAAACGCAGGTTATAAAACATTTTTTGCAGGAAAATGGCATTTAGGGGAGGGAAATTCCATTCCCGAAAATCATGGTTTTGAAATTAATAAAGGTGGTTGGGCAGTTGGAACTCCCAAAGGAGGCTACTATGCACCTTGGAAAAATCCAAAATTAGAGGCCAAATACGATGGAGAAAGTTTAACTATGCGCTTAGCGGAAGAAACAGCAGATTTTATTACCCAAAACAAGAACCAACCTTTTTTTGCTTTCTTATCCTTTTATGCCGTACATGGACCTATAGAAACTACAGAAGAAAAATGGAAAAAATATAGAAATAAAGCGGAAGCTCAAGGTATTCCTGAAACAGGATTTGAAATGGAACGTGTGCTACCCATTCGTATGGTACAAGATAATCCTGTTTACGCCGGATTATTAGAGACTATGGATGATGCCATTGGAGTAGTTTTAGAAAAATTAAAAGAGCTAAACCTAGATAAAAATACCATTATTGTTTTTACCTCCGACAACGGTGGAGTGGCCAGCGGAGATGCTTATGCTACCACTAACCTACCATTACGTGGAGGAAAAGGATACCAATGGGAAGGGGGTATTAGAGAACCTTATTTAATAAAAGCGCCTTTTTTAAAGGATGCACCAAAAACCATAGACTATCCTGTATCTGGTATTGATTTCTACCCTACGCTTTTAGACTTCGCAGGTATTACTTCTCAACCCACACAAAAAATAGACGGCATTAGTTTAGCGCCTCTTTTAAAAGGTGAATCCGTTACGGAAAGGCCTTTATTCTGGCACTACCCGCATTATGGCAATCAAGGCGGTGCGCCCGTAAGTATCATTCGCAAAGAACATTGGAAATTAATCCATTTTTGGGAAGATGGGGTAGATGAACTTTATAACCTCTCAGAAGATCCTAGCGAAACCAATAATGTCATTGAAAAAAATAGTGTAATAGCGCAAACATTGAGAAAGGAATTAGACACTTATTTATCTGAATCTAATGCAGCGATTCCGACTAGAAATCCAGATTACGACGAGTCCTTGGCTCAAAAGCAATATCAAAAAAGGAGTACTGAAGTACGGGAAAGACTAGAAAAGCAACGAAAAGATTTCTTAAGCAAAGATTTTGACCCTAAAAATAATTGGTACGATAGCCAACAAACCAAGGATTAAAAAGATCCCAAACTAGTCGGAAATAGCCATAGAAAATAGCCTTTTAGCAACCCTAAAGCTAGCAAGCATTAAGACACTTAATTATTCGTCTTTTAAATTAAAAAAACTGAGTATAGATCATCTACGTTTATGGAAAACACCAAATTCAATTTCAAATATTTAATTTTCTTAGCATTAGCTTCTGCTATGGGTGGTTTTTTATTCGGATACGATTGGGTCGTAATTGGTGGGGCAAAACCTTTTTACGAGCTTTATTTTAACATTAGTGAGTTACCAACACTACAGGGCTGGGCTATGAGTAGTGCGCTAATTGGCTGTATATTAGGTGCGGTACTATCTGGAATTGTTGCGGATCGTTTTGGGCGTAAAAATCCCTTAATATTTTCAGCGGTTCTTTTTACCTTGTCAGCTTTTGGAACCGGCTATGTAGATAATTTTACACCATTTATAATTTTTAGATTAATCGGTGGTGTAGGCATTGGCTTGGCCTCTACCCTATCCCCAATGTATATTGCCGAAATTGCTCCTGCCAAATACAGAGGTCAGTTTGTGGCCATCAACCAACTTACTATTGTTATTGGCATACTGGCAGCTCAGATTGCCAATCTTTTTATTGCCGATGCCATTCCCGATACCAGCACTCCTGCCGCCATCTTAAGTTCATGGAATGGACAAACAGGCTGGCGTTGGATGTTTTGGGCGGAATTGATACCTGCTTTAGCCTTCTTTTTATTGATGTTTTTGGTTCCAAAAAGCCCGAGGTTCTTGGGGAAAATAGCTCATTATGACGCTGCCGAAAAAGTACTAAAAAGAGTTGGTGGCGAAATGTACGCTAAAGAACAACTGGAAAGCATAAAAATGACCCTGAGCAAAGGAGACCAGCGTAAAATTAGCTTTTCTGAATTTAAAAGTTCAAAAGTTAAACCCATTTTAATCATAGGTATTGTTTTGGCTGTGTTTCAACAATGGTGCGGAATTAATATCATTTTTAACTATGCGGACGAAATTTTTACAGCAGCCGGTTATAGTGTGGGTGATATGCTCTTTAATATCGTCATAACAGGAAGTGTTAATCTACTTTTTACTTTTATTGCCATGCGCACCGTAGATAGTTGGGGCAGAAGGAAATTAATGCTTTTCGGATCTATAGGTCTTGCGGTGGTTTATGCCATTTTAGGTGCAGCTTACTATTTCCAATTTACAGGATGGCCTGTATTATTACTAGTGATAGTAGCCATTGCTATTTATGCCATGTCCTTAGCTCCTATTACTTGGGTCGTATTATCAGAAATATTCCCAAATAGACTTCGTGGTATAGCCATGTCTATAGCCACATTTGCTTTATGGATAGCTTGTTTTATTTTAACTTTTACCTTTCCTATACTCAATGACAAGCTGGGTTCCTACGGTACTTTTTGGGTGTATAGTCTAATTTGTGTAGCAGGATATTTATTTATTAAAGCAAAATTACCTGAAACAAAAGGCAAAAGTTTAGAAGAAATTGAATTAGAATTAACGAAAGAAAAGTAGTGGATAATGCTATGCTGACTAAAACTAAAAAAAATATCGTTTTACAACTGTCCATACTATGGATGGTAACCAATTTGTGTTATGCGCAAAATTCAGAACAAACAGATCAATACCTAGATGCTATTCAAAAGGAATTACGAGTTAAATGGCCAAAAAATAAAACTATAAACCTGGTTTTTCATGGTCATTCTGTTCCAAGTGGTTATACCACAAATGGCGTTACAGACAGGTTACATTCCTATCCATTTTTAACCTTAGAACATATCAATAATCACTATCCTTATTCCGTAGTTAATGTAATTACTACTTCCATAGGAGGCGAACAAGCAGAACGTGGAGCTAAGCGCTTTAAAGAAGAGGTTTTAAGCTATAAACCCGACGTATTATTTATTGATTATGCCTTAAATGATAGAAGTATTGGCTTAGAAAGAGCAAAAATTGCCTGGGAACAAATGATCCAAGAAGCTCTTGCTTATGGTGCCAAAGTAATTTTATTAACTCCTACGCCGGATTTGAAGGAGGATATCTTATCGGATGATAGTGATTTAGCGAAACATAGCGCACAAATAAGAAGCTTGGCAAAAAAGTATCAAATAGGATTGGTTGATAGCTATCTGCTATTTAAAGAGTTATCTAAAACAGCCCCTTTACCTGCTTTTATGGCACAAAATAACCACATCAATCAAAAAGGACATCAATTGGTGGCTGATGCTATTTTAGAATATTTTAAACATTCACCTAAAAATTAAATGTATGTTAAAAATGGTTCATCATAAGTTTATAAAAATTATCGCTTTCTGTTTTATCAGTGGTTGTTTCATGTCTTGTCAAAACAAGGATAAGGAACAAAACCATGTTGATTTATCTGGTGAGTGGGCCTTTCAGATGGACTCTTTAGATCAAGGTATTCCCCAAAAGTGGTATGCAAAATCCCTAACAGAATCTATTAATTTACCCGGTTCCATGGCAGAAAATGGAAAAGGGAATGATATTACGCTTGATACCCATTGGACAGGTAACATGTGGAATGATAGTCTTTGGTATAAGAGTGAAGATATGGAACGCTATCGCCAAAAAGGGAATATCAAAATTCCTTTTTGGTTGAGTCCCGAAAAGGTATATACTGGCGCAGCTTGGTATCAAAAAAAAATCAGTATTCCTGAAAATTGGAAAAATAAAAACATCAATCTACATTTAGAACGTACGCATTGGGAAACTACCCTTTGGGTAAATGATGTTGAGGTAGGCATGCAAAACACTCTAGCAACACCACATGATTATAATCTTAGCGACTACTTAAGTCCAGGTGAACATACGATTACCTTACGCGTTGATAACCGTGTAAAAGACATTGACCCCGGTTTAGATGCGCATAGCATATCGGATAACACACAAAGCAACTGGAATGGGATTGTGGGTGATATTCACTTAAATGCGAGTCCAAAAGTTTTTTTAAAAACCATAAAAATTAGCTCTGATATAGCTCAAAATAGCCTACTTGTTAACGCAACCATAGACAACCAAAGTGAGGAAGATATAGAAGCAAATATACATTTAGAAGCCAAAAAATTATATGGAAATGCAAGTGATGTAGCTGCAAAAAACGAAAAACTGAAACTTACTAAAGGAATTAATGAGCTAAGCTTTACCTACCCTATGGGAGATAATCCAGAGCTGTGGGATGAATTTAATCCTAACACCTATCAAATGCACTTAGCATTATCCTCAGATTTAGGGGAAGATACTAAAACGGTAGATTTCGGGATGCGAGATTTTAAAGTAAAAGACAAACATTTTAGCATCAACGGCAGGTCCGTTTTTTTACGAGGTACCTTAGAATGTGCTATTTTTCCATTAACTGGTTATCCTCCAACAAACGCAGACGACTGGAAACGAATTTTTAAAATAATTAAAAATCACGGTTTAAATCACATGCGCTTTCATTCCTGGTGTCCTCCCAAAGCAGCTTTTCAGGCGGCAGATGAAATGGGTGTTTATTTACAAGTAGAAGCCTCAGCTTGGGCTACTATTGGCAATGGAGCGCCTATTGATAAGTGGATTTATAAAGAAGCGGAAGCCATTATAGAGGCTTATGGAAATCACCCCTCTTTTGTGATGATGGCCTATGGCAATGAACCAAGTGGTGAAAATCATGTAGAATACTTAACCGAGTTTGTCGATCACATGAAAGCACTAGATAACAGAAGGGTTTATGCCGCTGGGGCTGGTTGGCCTTTTCCAGACAATGCCGACTTTTTTAACTCTCCCAAACCTAGAATCCAGCGTTGGAATGAAAATTTAAATAGTATTATCAACAAGGAAGCTCCACAAACCACTTTTGATTATCAAGATAAAATTGATGCTTCGGATAAACCAATAGTAAGTCATGAAATAGGACAATGGTGTGTCTATCCAAACTTTAAAGAAATGTCGAAATATACAGGTGTTATGAAACCTAAAAATTTTGAAATTTTTAAAGAAACCTTGGAAGAAAATCATCTAGGACCATTAGCAGATAGTTTATTATTAGCCTCGGGAAAACTACAGACCCTTTGCTACAAGGCCGATATTGAGGCTGCCCTAAGAACCAAAGGTTTTGCAGGTTTTCAATTGCTAGATTTACACGATTTCCCTGGGCAAGGAACTGCCCTAATTGGTGTACTTGATGCCTTTTGGGATGAAAAAGGCTATGTTTCGCCTGAAGAATTTAGAGCATTTAGCGGTAGCACAGTACCCCTAGCACGACTAAAAAAACGTATTTTTTCAAATGACGAAGTGCTAACCGCATCGCTTGAAGTAGCACATTTTGGAGAAAAACCATTAGAAAATATAACAGCCTCTTGGCAATTAACCAATTCAGATGGAGACCTAATTGATAAAAATACCTTTGCTAAAAAAAATATAAAAATAGGTAATGGCATTGATCTTGGTGAAATTACCGTAAACCTTTTAAAAATTAAAAAAGCGACAAAATTAACCTTAACTGTTAAGGTTGCAGAATTTTCAAACGCTTGGGATGTTTGGGTATATCCTGCTAAAAAACAAAAGATTGAAAACGAGGCTGGTGTAAAAGTGGTCTCTAAGCTAGATCAGAACGCTCTTAATTATCTTCAAAACGGAGGAAAAGTGCTTTTAAATGTTACTAAAGGGGACATTGCTGATGATAAAGG
>JANQTG010000138.1:6819-15378 GCA_030731855.1 Cellulophaga sp.
GTCATATAGGTGTTGGTTTTTCAAGTATTTTTTGGAATACCTCTTGGACAAAAGGTCAAAAACCGCATACGTTAGGAATTCTTTGTAACCCTGAGCATGCTGCTTTAGCTAATTTCCCAACAGAATATCATTCTAACTGGCAATGGTGGGATGCGATGTCCAATTCCAATGCAATTGTTTTAGATGATTTTACGCCCGATTTAAAGCCTATAGTGCGCATTGTGGATGACTGGTTTAAAAACAGAAGAACCGCTTTACTATTTGAAGCCAAAGTGGGGAATGGAAAATTACTGATGTCTGGTATCGATTTACATACAAATCTTGAAAACAGATTAGAAGCACAACAATTATTGTACAGCTTGAAAAGCTATATGGCTGGTGAAAAATTTGATCCAGAAACCACCTTAAGTAGGGCACAAATTCAATCCTTATTTAAATAGAAGAATAGTTAATTATTAGAATGAAAATATATTTAAAGTTATCCTTATGAATGCAGTAAAAGCCTGGAAAGAAAAAGTAGTAATACCTACATACGAAGTTGGAAAACCAGAGAAATATCCTGTTTTTTTAGAAAAAAGGGTGTACCAAGCCAGTAGTGGCGCAGTCTATCCAAACCCAGTTATAGAGAAAATCAGTGATACAAAGGTGGATAAAGAATGGAACGCCATATTCATAGAGAATGATTATATAAAAATAATGGTGCTGCCAGAGTTAGGTGGTCGAATTCAAATGGCTTATGATAAAATTAGAGAACGCCATTTTGTGTATTATAACCATGTAATAAAACCTGCTTTAGTGGGTTTAACAGGCCCTTGGATCTCTGGAGGTATCGAATTTAATTGGCCTCAACACCATAGACCTAGCACCTATGATCCTACAGATTTTTATATTGAGGATAATGAAGATGGTAGCAAAACTGTTTGGGTAAGCGAAGTAGAACGTATGTTCCGAACCAAAGGTATGGCTGGTTTTACTTTATATCCAGATAAAGCCTATTTAGAAATTAAAGCACAACTCTACAACCGAACGCCACATCCTCAGACTTTTTTGTGGTGGGCGAATCCGGCAGTGGCGGTCAATGATCATTACCAATCTGTTTTCCCACCCGATGTAAATGCTGTTTTTGATCATGGTAAAAGAGATGTTTCCGAATTCCCTATTGCTAAAGGTGAATATTACAAAGTAGATTATTCTCCTGGAACTGATATCTCTAACTATAAAAATATTCCGGTGCCGACAAGTTATATGGCTATTAATTCAGCATACGATTTTGTAGGTGGTTATGAAAATGATTCTAAAGGAGGTTTATTACATATTGCCGACCACAATGTTTCTCCAGGAAAAAAGCAATGGACCTGGGGGAACGGCGATTTTGGGAAAGCTTGGGATCGCAACTTAACCGATGAAGATGGCCCTTATATTGAACTCATGTGTGGCGTCTATACGGATAACCAACCAGATTTTACATGGATGCATCCCTACGAAGAAAAAAGCTTTAAGCAATATTTTATGCCCTATTACAATGTAGGAGTTGTTAAGAATGCCACCAAAGAGGCACTGGTCAACTTAGAATTAATAGAAGATAAGGTATTAATTAAAGTATATGCAACGGCTACCTATAAAAATAGTTTTATTACCTTAAAAGGTAAAAATGTAAGCTTGTTGGTGGATGTAGTTAACCTTTCTCCAGAAAATGGGTATGAAAAATTAGTAGCCCTAGATTCCTCTAAATTTGAAGATCTAAGTATTTCCATTTGTAGTAACGATGGTAAGGAATTAGTGGCTTGGACCACCAATAAAGAAGTTTCTACCGAAATACCAGCACCAGCAAAAGCTGCCAAAGCGCCAAGTGAGATTGAAAGCGTTGAGGCCTTATTTTTACAAGGTTTACATTTAGAACAATACAGACATGCCACTTTTAACCCCATAGATTATTATGAAGAAGGGCTGCGAAGATCTCCGAATGATGTACGCTGTAATAATGCTATGGGACTTTTAAATTTGAGAAAAGGACAACTAGAAAAAGCCATCTTGTATTTTGATAAAGCTATCGCCACTTTAACTACCCATAACCCCAACCCCTATGATGGAGAACCTTATTTTAACAAAGGAGTAGCCTTAAACTTTTTAGGAAAAAAGGAAGATGCTTATGCAAGTTTCTTTAAAGCTTGTTGGAATGCGCAATGGCAAGATGCTGGCTATTTTAATTTGGCACAAATAGATTGTTCTAGAGGCGATTTTAAGAAAGCTCTAGATCTTGTGGATCGTGCCCTTTTAAAAAATTGGCACAATCATAAAGCCAGACATTTAAAAGTGATTATTTTAAGAGAATTAGGTGAACTTACCGCAGCTAAAAAACTTATAAAGGATTCTTTAGAAATTGATAAGTTTAATTTTGGAATTTTATATGAACAATATCTACTTTCAAATGACCAGGCGGATTTAAATAATTTTAAAGAAGCGCTTAGAAACTATGCTCATAATTACAACGAGTTTTCGTTAGATTATGCCATGGCAGGGCAGTTTAAGATGGCCATAGCGCTTTTAAAAATACACACAGACGAAAATAAAAAAGTATATCCTATGGTCTATTATTTCATGGGATGGTATTTTGAACAAAACAGTCAGGAAAAAGAAGCTTTAAGCTGCTATGAATTGGCATCAAAAATGCCAGAAGAATATTGTTTTCCGAATAAAATTGAAGAAGTTGTTGCCTTAAAAGCTGCTTCTACAATGAATCCAACAGATGCTAAAGCACTTTATTACCTAGGAAACTTCTGGTATGCCAATCGTCAATATAAAGAGGCTCAAAAATCTTGGGAAGCCTCATTAAAAATTGATAAAGATTTTGCGATTACCCACCGTAATCTAGCGCTACTATATTTTAATAAAACGAATCAAAAGGGTCTGGCTCAAAAACATCTAGAAAGAGCTTTTGAGTTAGATCCTACTGATGCTCGACTTTTAATGGAGTTAGATCAATTTTATAAAAAAATAAATATACCAGTGGACACTAGGTTGTATCTTCTAGAAAAACATAGTGCCTTAACGTCCTTTAGAGACGATTTATATTTAGAACGAATTGCACTTTACAACACTAAAGGCAATTTTGAAAAAGCTTCTGAACTCTTAAAAAATAGATTATTCCATCCCTGGGAAGGAGCGGAAGGAAAAGTACCTTTTCAATATTTAACCACACAAGTGGAACTAGCTAAAAAAAGTATTTATAAGAACGATTTTAAACAAGCCATTCAATATCTAGAAGAAGCCCAAATATATCCTCATAACTTGGGAGAAGGTAAGTTACAAGGTGCTCAAGAGAACGACATTAATTATTGGTTAGGTTGTGCCTATGAAGGTTTAGAAGACCAAGAAACGGCTAAAATTTACTTTAAAAAAGCCTCCGAAGGTTTAAGTGATCCTAGTCCTGCAATTTTTTATAACGACCAACAACCCGATAAGATTTATTATCAAGGCCTAGCCTTACAAAAATTAGGCAGATTAAAAGAGGCCAACAAACGTTTTGAAAATTTAACAAACTACGGTCATGAGCACTTAAATGATCAAGTAAAACTAGACTATTTTGCGGTATCCTTACCTGATTTATTGATCTGGGAAGAGGATTTAAATATCATCAATAAAATCCATTGTCAGTATTTAATTGGACTAGGAAATCTTGGTTTAGGAGATCAAAAAGAAGCTAAAAAGGCCTTCAACAAAGCTCTTGAAATGAATTTGTATCACCTACCTGCGCAAATTCATTCTAACTTGGAAATGAGTTTTATCGAAAATCACAATTCAATTTTAAAATAAATAAAACATGAAAATATTACAAAATTTTATTTTATCGGTTTTTATTTTTTTTATCCTAGCCTCATCATGGGCTCAACAGGTTCATCCCAATATTGTTATCATTTATGTTGATGATTTAGGCTTTGGTGATATTGGGGTTAATGGAGCGATTGGTGTGGAAACTCCTAATATTGATAAATTAGCCTCTAAGGGTATCAACTTTACGGACGCCCATGCTACAGCGGCTACTTGCACTCCTTCCAGATATTCATTACTTACGGGTAGTTATGCCTTTAGGAACAATGCAGCCATTTTAAATGGGGATGCTCCCTTGATTATGGATACCGAAATGCGAACTTTACCTGACATGCTTAAAGATGCTGGCTACCGAACTGGCGTAGTTGGTAAATGGCATTTGGGTTTAGGCGATGGAAATACCAATTGGAATGAAGAAGTAAAACCTGGTCCAAGAGAAGTTGGTTTTGATTATAGTTTTTTAATTCCCGCTACGGGGGATCGCGTACCAACGGTTTTTCTTGAAAACCAGAAAGTAATTGGACTAGATCCAAACGATCCTATTATTGTTAATTATAGCACCCAAATAGACGGGTATCCTGTAGGTCGCGAACATCCAGAACTTTTAAAACAATATGCTGATGACCAACATCTGGATGCTGTTACCAATGGAATCAGTAGAATTGGATATATGAAAGGCGGCGAGAGTGCACTATGGGTGGATGAAAAAATACCTTTTGTATTAACGGATAAAGCCAATACTTTTATTGAGAAAGAAAAAGAAAATCCATTTTTTCTGTTCTTTTCTCTGCATGACATCCACCAACCTAGAATTGCCAATGTTAAATTTATTGAAGCAAGTACTATGGGGCCAAGAGGCGATGTTATTGCCCAAATGGACTGGTGTGTTGGCGAAGTTATGAATAAACTTGAAGCCCTAGGATTAGCTGAAAATACCATTATAATTTTTACAAGTGATAACGGCCCTATTTTAGATGATGGCTATTTAGATTATGCACGAGAATTAGTGGGTGACCATAAACCAGCTGGGCCTTTTAGAGGTTCTAAGTATTCTGTTTATGAAGCGGGTACACGTATGCCTACTATTTTATCATGGCCAGCGCAAATAAAAAAACCCATGACGAGTGATGCGCTTTTATCTCAAGTAGATTTGTATGCCTCCTTGGCAAAATTAGTAAAACAACCAGTAAAGAAAAACGATGCTCCTGATAGTGAAAATCACTTAGATGCTTGGTTGGGAAAAACAGAAAAAGCGCGCGAATTTTTATTACAAGAAGCTTATACTTATGGTTTAAGAATGGGCTCTTGGAAATACATTCAGCCTAAAAAATCTGATGAAGTTCCTTTATGGATCGTAAATAAGTTTGTGGATCCAGGATTTAGTACAGAAGTACAGCTTTATGATTTGGAGAATGACCCAGCAGAAAATACGAACATTTATAAAGAACATCCTGAGGTAGTAGCTAAAATGGAGAAAAAATTAGCTGAGATATTAAAGTAAATTTTCAATAAATCTACTTCAAGTAGGTGTTTAACTGCTTTTAATGCGACTTAAAAGTTTTTAAAATAACTGGTTTATCCCCTGAAAAATGAAAAAAATCAAACTAAAAAAAATGATAAAGAACTATTCTTTCTTTTTCATTATATCCTTAATACTTCTTCTTATTAGCAGTTGTACAAATGATGAAGTCCACAAAATATCACTAGCAGGTGATTGGCAAGTAAAGCTAGATTCTGCCAATATTGGTGTTACTGATAATTGGGCGAATACAAAATTTGAAGGATTAGCTATTAACTTACCAAGTACTTTGGATGATGCTGGAATAGGAACTCCGAACACGCTAGAGCCAGCGATCAATAATTACGTGATGTCTAATCTAACCAGAAAACATCAATATATTGGCAGAGCTTGGTACCAGAAAGAGATTGAAATCCCAACTGCTTGGGAAGCCAAAAACATTACGCTGAATTTAGAGCGCGTAATCTGGGAATCTAATGTATATATAGACGGCAAACTAGTAGGTAAAGCAAATAGTTTAATTGGTAGTCATAACTTTGATTTAAGTAGTCATTTAACACCCGGGAAACATCTAATTACGATCCAAATTGATAATTCAAACAAATTTCCAAAAATCAATGTGGCAGGCATCAAATATCCCGACCCCATTAATCAGGATATGGCACATGCTTACACCAACCATACCCAAATAAAATGGAATGGCATTCTAGGAGATATTTCTTTAAGAGCAACAGAAGACAACGCTCCCCATAACTTACAAGTGTATCCAGATGTCAAGAATAATAAAATACGGATAACATTTCATCAAGAGAATCCTTCAAGTGAAAACTTCAAAGCATCTATAAAATCAACAGATGGAAAAGTAATTTTCGATCAAAATATTGATCATCAAACTATTAAGGAAAATACCGTAAGTTTTGAGATAACAAGACCTAAAAACGTAGCTTTTTGGGACGAATTTAATCCTGCCCTATATGACATAGAAATTACTACAGAAGCTGGAAAGCTAATAAGTAGATTTGGTTATAAAGAAATAGCGAATACGAACGGCGAGCTACGCTTAAATGGGCAACGCATTTACCTGAGAGGAAATTTAGAGTGTGCTATTTTTCCTTTAACAGGCTATCCTCCACTAGAAAAAGAGCATTGGGCTAGCTTAATAAAACAAGCAAAAAACTATGGCGTAAACCACCTGCGTTTTCATTCTTGGTGTCCACCAAAAGCTGCTTTTGAAGCCGCAGACGAAGCTGGTTTTTACTTGCAAGTAGAATTACCTCATTGGAGTTTAGTGGTAGGTGAAGACCAAGCCACAACAGATTTTTTAACAGCTGAAGCCAATAAAATAATAACAGATTATGGCAATCACCCTTCCTTTATTTTTATGGCTCTAGGTAATGAATTACAAGGAGATGCAGCACTTCTTAATGCCATGGTTAAGGATTTAAAAAAGCAAGACAATCGTCATTTATATGCTACCACAGCGTTCTCCTTTCAAGCACCAATGGGCGTAGAACCAGAACCACAAGACGACTTTTTTGTTACACAATGGACAAGTAAAGGTTGGTTAAGAGGACAAGGTATTTTTAATGATAAAGCTCCCCATTTTGATGCAGATTTTACGGCGAATGCAGAGCATATTACTGTTCCTTTAATTTCGCATGAAATTGGTCAGTATTCTGTATATCCAGATATGACCGAAATTCCCAAATATACCGGAGTTCTTGAACCTTTAAATTTTATAGCGGTTAAAAATGATTTAGAGAAAAAAGGATTACTAAGCTTATCCAAAGATTTCACCTATAATTCTGGAAAATTAGCGGCTCTTTTGTACAAAGAAGAGATAGAACGGGCCTTAAAAACGCCTAGTTTTGATGGCTTTCAATTATTACAATTACAAGACTTCCCTGGGCAAGGGACAGCTTTAGTCGGATTACTAAATGCGTTTTGGGAATCTAAAGGAATAATTTCTGCAGAAGAATTTAGTCAATTTAATAGCGAAGTTGTGCCTTTAATTCGATTTGAAAAAGCGGTGTATGAAAGTGGGGAAATTTTTAAGGCTAGTATTGAAATTGCCAACTTTTTTAAAAAGATGCAAAACCAAACAGTAGACTGGAAAATAACGGACGAAAGTGGAGCACCCTTAAAAAACGGAACTATAGAAAATACAAACTTAACGATTGGCAACAACCTAAATTTAGGAAATATTGAATACCTAATTTCCACTGATAAAGCTAAAAAACTAACTATTTCTGTGGACTTGAAAGGGACTAAATACAAAAACAGTTGGTCTATTTGGGTGTATCCAAAAACTATTCAAGAAAAAGCCGAGGATATTGTAATTACTTCGTCTTTTATAGTCGCAAATACTGCGTTAGCACAAGGTAAAAAAGTGTTATTGAATCCTGATTATAAGTCACTAAAAGGTATTGAAGGTCGCTTTGTTCCCGTTTTTTGGAGTCCCGTACACTTCCCAAATCAACCAGCAAGTATGGGACTAATGCTCAATGATAAACACTCGGCTTTTTCAAACTTCCCTACGAGTACGCATACGGATTGGCAGTGGTGGGATTTATGTATCAATTCTAAATCCATAATCACAGATTCTTTAAGTGTTACTCCTATTGTTAGGGTGATTGATAATTTTGTCACCAATCATCATTTATCAAATGTTTTTGAAGCCAAAGTTGGTAAAGGAAAGCTTCTATTTTCAGCAATAGATATTACCACCAATCTTAAAGATAGGATCGTGGCAAGGCAGTTACGACATAGTCTATTGGAGTATATGAAAAGTAATACCTTTAACCCTTCGGAAGAATTAAAGATGAAAGATCTAGAACAAATAAAACTTAAAGACAAAAACAATACCTTCTCAGCTAAGGATATTTATAAGGAGTAATGAAAGACACCTTTAAAATTTATGCAGTATTAATTTTAGTATTGATTAGTTGTGCCGAAAAAAAAACCATACTACAAAAGCCATCGCCAGCCAACGTAATTGTCATTTTAGTGGGTGACGCCGGTTATATAGATTTTGGTTTTAAGGTGTAGACTTCTCTAAAAAGTATTTCTCAAAAAAACTTAAAATTTAACAATAATTACTATCTTTAACCAAGGCGAATTTAATCAAATCAAAGTGTATTAGAACTCGGTTCACAAATCGTCAACATAGCATTACAAATTTTGCAAGACTATTGATATTACTGCCCTTAAGG
>JANQTG010000139.1 GCA_030731855.1 Cellulophaga sp.
GGTTTTAAAAAACGAGTATATGAAATTCCCGAGCTTAGAATGGCGACAATCTCTGTATTACCCGCCAATTTTGAGGTAAAAAAAATCACCGATAAAAACAAAAATATAGGCAGCAACATACTCCCAATATAAATAGAAAAATTACCTAAATACACCAGAATTTCATTTAAAGGCGCTTCATTGTCTTGCATTTTACCTATTTGCTCGGCTAAATGAACCATAATGCCAATAGGAATAAACAATAGTAACATTACAGAGAATGTTACCAAATAACGCTTTAATATGTATTTGTCTAAAATGGTCACTATTAGAGTCTTTTATCCATTTGTTTTACCATTTTGTTTTTCCAATCGTAAAAATCACCGGCTAAAATATGTTTTCTAGCTTCCCGGGTTAACCAAAGATAAAACCCTAAGTTGTGAATGGTAGCAATTTGCTTTCCTAAATATTCGTTGGCAGCAAAAAGATGTCTTAAATAGGCTTTAGAATATTCGGTATCTACAAAGGTGATGCCCATTTCATCAATAGGAGAAAAATCATCTTCCCATTTTTTATTTTTAATATTGATAGATCCGTGTGCGGTAAACAACATGCCGTTTCGGGCATTTCGGGTGGGCATCACACAATCGAACATATCGATACCCAAAGCTATATTCTCTAAAATATTAATAGGGGTACCAACACCCATTAAATATCTGGGCTTATCTTCTGGTAAAACTTCACAAACCACTTCGGTCATCGCATACATTTCTTCTGCGGGTTCACCAACTGAAAGGCCTCCAATGGCATTCCCTTCTGCTCCTACACCTGCAATATATTCTGCCGATTGTCTTCGCAAATCTTTATAAGTAGACCCTTGAACTATTGGGAAAAAAGTTTGACTATAATCGTACCTAAACGGTGTTTTTTTTAAGTGTGTTAAGCAACGTTCTAACCAACGATGCGTCATGTGCATAGATCGCTGCGCATATTTATAATCGCACGGGTATGGTGTACATTCATCAAAAGCCATAATAATATCAGCGCCGATAACACGTTGAATTTCCATAACGTTTTCTGGGGTAAAAGTATGGTACGAACCGTCTATATGCGATTTAAACTTTACACCTTCTTCTTTAATTTTTCGGTTGCCAGAAAGAGAATACACTTGGTAACCACCGCTATCTGTTAAAATATTTCTATCCCAACCCATAAATTTATGAATTCCGCCAGCTTTTTCAAGAATATCAGTCTTGGGTCTTAGGTATAAATGATAGGTATTCGCTAGAATAATATCCGGATTAATATCATCCTTTAACTCGCGCTGATGTACCGCTTTTACGGAACCTACGGTACCCACTGGCATAAAAATAGGCGTTTCTATCTTTCCGTGATCGGTTATGATTTCGCCTGCTCGCGCTTTGCTGTTAACGTCAGTATGCTTTAATGTAAATTTCAAAATTGCGTTTTATGTAACGCAAATATAGACAACTGACCCATAAAAAAACTTAAGAAAAAAATAAAGTTGTGCTCTAAAGTGCTTTCAACCTCTTGAAAAAAACGTCCTTTTTATCAAAAATTAATATCCTAATAGTATTATTTGAACAATAAAGCTCATTTACGGACGTTGGATACCTAATAAACCTATAACGAAGTAGTATTTATTTGATCTACTTCACTATATTAAAACACTTAATTATGAGAAAAATAGTTTTAACTGTTGTGTTAGCTTTTATAAGCTGTACAACTTTTGCACAAAAAGATTCTGGCTTTGGTATTAAGGCTGGGGTTAATTATAATCAGAATGGCGACTTACGCTTTCAAGATGTACAAGCCGCTGGTGAGAATCTTATTTCAGGCTCTGATGGTAAAATTGGGTACCATGTTGGGATTTTTGGTAAAATAGATTTTCCAAAGTTTTATTTGAAACCAGAATTGGTTTATACCAAAACACAAAGTAGTTACAATTTACAAAATGCCGATAGAAATTATGATGTAAGCAGAATAGATTTACCTGTTTTACTAGGATATAAAATTATTGGTCCTCTTAGTATTTTCGCCGGTCCATCATTACAATACTTTTTAAATCAAGATTTACAAGATGTTGAATTAAATGATCTTCAGGAAGATTTTACCGTAGGATTACAAGCAGGTATTGGTGTTAATTTAGGAAATATTGGTATTGATGTTCGTTATGAAAGAGGATTTACAACCAACGAAGCTAGTTTTATAGATAGCAATATTACCAATTTAGATAGTGGACGAATTGATTCTAGACCTTCTCAGATTATTTTTGGACTTTCATTAAAGCTCTAAGAAAAATACAATCAAAAAAAACCTGAAAGTTAATTGCTTTCAGGTTTTTTTTTGTTTTTATTTTGTGTCTCTGTCTAAATAATCAGCAATACCGTCGCCATCGGTATCTGGAAAAGTTATTGTACCATCGTCATTTATGATAATTTCTTCACTGGTAGGTGTTCCATCACCGTCATCATCTGCATCTCTAAAATTAGCGAAAACAGTTTGTATTTGACCTGTAAAAGCCTTTCTTTCTTCTTCTGCATTGGTATTATCATCATTTAAATTACCATTCCCATTCAAATCTTCCATAAAAGATGGTATACCATCTCTGTCGTGATCTATTTGGCTTACTGCATATAAATCTAGTTTAAATATCAAAGGAGAATATGCTGGGATAGTACTTCTACTTGAATCACTATAATATGCTAGGGCAGAAGGAATAAAAATAGCACCAATACCATAATTTTCAATATTGATGGTACCATCAGCATTTTCAGTATAACCGTCACCTCCTTTTAAACTTGTAATTCCTAATGAAAAACCTGGAATATTAGTCGCCAAATCAAACCAAATTGGCGCTGATGAAGAATCAAAAATAGAACCATCTAATAAAGAACCCTCATAGTTTACGTAGGTTGAATCTGCAAAAGTGGTCGATTCGCCAACACCTTGTCTTGCAATAATATAGTATACTTTATGTTCAATAGACTCCACTTTAGTAGCTCCAAATTGTTCAGAATTAACATCTATAGTTTTAAAACCAAAACTAGGCGAATTTTTTAGAGAAATTTTATTACTATTATCACCCGCAATAGTATCTATGACAATTTTATAATCAAAATTTGGCTGTGGATTTTCAAACTCTTCATAATTATAAAAATGTGTTTCAAAGTAAGCTTGTAATTTGGCTTCGTCTTGAACAAGTATGTCGCTTATATTTTCAGGTGGTGTAAAAGTGGGTCCCTCATTATCCCTGTCACAAGAAAAAATAACCGTACTTACAATAACTAGTAAAAAAAATTTATTTATGATTTTCATCAATCTTAATTTAAGTGTGCAAGATACAATTTTCCCCTATTTTTGTAGAATAGTTTAAGAAAGAATTACAACTGTTTATGAGAATAGATAAATATCTTTGGTGTGTACGTTATTTTAAAACCCGAAATATGGGCACTGAAGCCTGTAAAAAAGGACATATAAAATTAAATGGCATTGCGGCAAAGCCTTCGAAAGAGGTAATGCCACAAGACAAAATAATTGTTCGCAAAAACCAAATTAATTATCAACTTACGGTGTTAGATGTTCCTCCGAATAGGGTTAGTGCTAAACTAGTAGATTTATATC
>JANQTG010000140.1 GCA_030731855.1 Cellulophaga sp.
CCTACAATTACATCACCGGCTTTAATATTAGCGTTATCAATAACCTCACTTCTTTTTAAACGAGCCGTTACTGTGGAATCTACAATTATGGTGCGCACTAAATCGCCCACATCAGCAGTTTCTCCACCGGTGGAATGTATGGTGATATCGTGCTTTTTTAAATCAGCAATCAATTCTTCTGAACCATTAATGATGGCAGAAAGTACTTCACCTGGAATTTTATTTTTATTACGACCGATAGTAGACGAAAGCATGATATTATCGGTAGCACCCACACAAATTAAGTCATCAATATTCATGATTAAGGCGTCTTGTGCTATGCCTTTCCAAACACTTAAATCGCCTGTTTCTTTCCAATACATATAGGCTAAAGACGATTTTGTTCCTGCACCATCGGCGTGCATTACCAAACAATACTCCTCATCATTGGTCAAAAAATCAGGAACTATTTTACAAAATGCTTTTGGAAATAACCCTTTGTCTATATTTTTTATAGCATTGTGAACGTCTTCTTTAGCCGCCGAAACGCCACGTTGATTGTATCTTTCACTGTTTGATGAACTCATGGAAACTGGTTTTATGCAAAAATAGCAGAAACATATTAAAGTTTATTAGTTTAAGAGCTTATTAGTTTAGAAGATTATACGTAGTGGAAAATTAAAAATATTACTTTTATTTATTTTGTAAACCCCTTACCTTTTTTCTAAGCTCTTTTACTTATGGAATAACAACTCTCTATACTTGGTTAATGGCCAAAGATCGTTATCTACGATGCGCTCTAATTTATCGCTATGCATTCTGATTTGGTCAAAATAAGGCTTTACGTTCTCACAATAAGCAAAAGCTTTTTTATCCATATCTTGAAGCTTATTAGCAATTCTGCGTGCATCGGTCATTTTATCAGTTAAACTTTTTATAGCCGCAATATGTTCTGCAATCTGCTCAATAATAGATAATTGACCGTCTGATAGTTTTTTGTGAGCTGCGCCATAAATATCTTTTAAACCCATTACATTTTTTATTAGCTGACTTTGATATTTTATGGCTGCTGGAATAATGTAACTATAGACCAGTTCATTATACATTCGACCTTCTATTTGTACTTGAAAAATATACGTCTCTAGCTCTACCTCTTTACGAGCCGCTATTTCTACCTCACTCAATACCTTCATGCTTTTAAAAAGAGCTATACTTTCTTTTGAGGTTAACACTTGAAGTGCCGAAGGCGTATTTTTATTATTGCTTAATTTTCGCCTAGCAGCTTCTTTTTCCCATTCATCACTGTAGCCATCACCGTCAAAACGAATTCTCTTTGAGGTTTTAATATATTCTCTTAACACATTAAAAACTGCTTCGTCTTTTTTTAGACTTTTTTTATCGATTAATGCATCAACTTCTTTTTTAAAATCTTGTAGCTGTTTAGCGACAATGGTATTTAAAACCGTCATTGGTTTTGCGCAATTTGTTTTTGAGCCTACGCCACGCATTTCGAACTTATTGCCTGTAAATGCAAAAGGTGAGGTTCGGTTGCGATCAGTATTATCTAAAAGAATTTCAGGAATTTTACCAACCACGTTTAATTTGAGTTCTGTTTTTTCTTCCGGTGATAATTTACCTTTTGAAACTCCTTCTAATTCATCTAATACAGCACTCAACTGCGTTCCAACAAAAATTGAAAATATAGCAGGCGGTGCTTCATTAGCCCCTAATCTATGATCGTTACTCGCCGATGCGATGGATGCTCGTAATAATTCTTCGTAGGTGTCGACCGCTTTTATGGTATTGATAAAAAAAGTTAAAAATTGTAGATTTTTCATGGGTGTAGAACCTGGACTCAATAAATTGACGCCAGTATCGGTAGCTAATGACCAGTTATTATGTTTACCGGAACCATTAATACCCTCAAAAGGTTTTTCATGAAAAAGGACTTTAAAACTATGTTTATCTGCAATTTTATCCATCACATCCATCAATAATAAATTATGATCTACGGCTAAATTTGCTTCTTCAAAAACAGGTGCTAGCTCAAACTGATTGGGAGCTACCTCATTATGGCGTGTTTTTACAGGAATACCTAATTTAGTACATTCCTTTTCCAAATCGCTCATAAAGCTTAATACTCTGTCTGGAATAACACCAAAATAATGATCATCTAATTGTTGCCCTTTGGCAGCTTCATGACCAACCAAAGTTCTACCTGTCATCACAATATCAGGTCTTGAGAGAGCTAATGCTTTATCTATCAGAAAATATTCTTGTTCCCATCCTAAAGTAGCGTTTACTTTTGATACATTTTTATCAAAAAACCGAGCTACCGCTGTAGCTGCTTCATCTACAGCACTTAAAGCCCTTAAAAGTGGTGCTTTATTGTCTAAGGCTTCGCCAGTATACGACACAAAAATGGTCGGAATACATAAAGTAGTACCATATATAAATGCGTTAGATGTTGGGTCCCATGCCGTATACCCACGAGCCTCGAAGGTATTACGAATTCCTCCACTTGGAAAACTAGACGCATCGGGTTCTTGCTGCACTAATTGACTACCACCAAATTTTTCTAAAGGTTTGCCATCTAATAAATCAAAAAAAGCATCATGTTTTTCGGCTGTAGAACCTGTTAAGGGCTGAAACCAATGTGTGTAATGTGTTGCTCCCATGGTTATCGCCCAAGCCTTTATTGATTCCGCTACTTGATCTGCTATTTTTCTATCGATTTTTGAACCAGAAATCATTGCATTACGCACACTCTCCAAAGCATCTTTTGTTAAGTATTGCAACATTCTATCTTCATTAAACACATAAATTCCAAAAAGTTCAGATCTTCTACCCTTTTCTTCTATAACTATACGAGGTCTTTCCTGACTTTTGACAATGGCATCAAACCTATATTTTGACATTTTTTGTACTATTATTTATTTTGACTTACAAAATTAAGAATTTAATAATTCATTCTACATTAAAATAAATAAATTATAAAATACCCTATAAAAAATATAGTCATTGAGAATTATACCTATTTTTTTTGCAATTTACCCCCTAAAAATTAGAAGTTTATCTAAAAAAATTTATTTTTGTGTAATTCTTAAAAGATTTATAACAATACTATTATGGCTAAAATTAAATTAGAATACATCTGGTTAGATGGTTATTTTCCAACACAAAACATGCGAAGCAAGACAAAAGTTGAAGAGCATGAAGATTTTAAAGGTACACTTGAAGAACTAGGTAACTGGTCTTTTGATGGTTCTTCGACAAGACAAGCCGAAGGAGGTTCTTCAGACTGTTTATTGGTTCCTGTGGCCATTTACCCAGATCCAGACAGAATAAACGGTTGGTTAGTAATGACCGAAGTTATGAACCCTGATGGAACTCCTCATAAATCTAATGGAAGATCAACTATTGATGACGAGGATGATGATTTCTGGTTTGGATTTGAGCAAGAATATTTTATAATGGATACTAAAACTCAACTACCTCTAGGTTTCCCTATTGGAGGCTATCCAGCACCACAAGGCATGTATTACTGCTCTGTAGGAGGAAAGAATACACATGGTAGAGATTTAGTGGAAGAACATGCTGATTTATGTATTGAAGCTGGTTTAAACTTTGAAGGTATTAA
>JANQTG010000141.1:0-29523 GCA_030731855.1 Cellulophaga sp.
TTTTGCCAATAAAATTGAATTGCTAACTTATGATAACCAATACTGAGCTTGAATACAAAGGAAATCTTTATCCAAATGAAATTGTATCCTTTAGACAAGAGACCGATAAATTATTTTTTACGACAGCAAATGGCGTAATGTTGCAAATTACCGTTTTACGTAATAGTATGGTACGTTTTAGGTATGCCACAGACCATGTTTTTGAACCTGATTTTTCTTATGCCATTAGTAAAAACGGATTACGAGGATATGATGAATTAAAAGTATCAGAAACGAAGACCGAATATTTAATTGAAACTATTCGGATGAAGGTTTTGGTAGATAAAAAAACCATGCGCGTTCAAATTTCAGATCCAGAAGGTAATATTATTAATGAAGACGAATTAGGTTTTCATTGGGAAGAAAATCATGAATACGGAGGAAATATCGTAAAAATGAGTAAAATTACCAAAACAGGCGAAAGCTTTTATGGTATGGGCGATAAAGCCACACACTCTAACCTTAAGGGAAAAAGAATAAGTAACTGGGTTACCGATCAGTACGCTTATGGTAAAGACCAAGACCCACTTTATAAGGCTATTCCCTTTTATGTAGGTTTAACAGATAATAAAGCTTACGGTATTTTCTTTGATAATACGTTTAAAACTCATTTTGATTTTGCACAAGAAAAACGAAATGTAACTAGTTTTTGGGCCGATGGTGGTGAAATGAACTACTATTTTATTTATGGTCCAGAAATGGAAAAAGTAGTTCGTTTATATACCAATTTAACAGGTACACCAGAACTTCCGCCGCTTTGGGCATTAGGTTTTCAGCAGTCAAAATGGAGTTACTTTCCCGAGGCAAGAGTTAAAGAATTGGCTAAAAATTTTAGAGATTTAAAAATACCTTGTGATGGTCTGTATTTAGATATAGACTATATGGATGGTTTTAGATGTTTTACATGGGATAAAAAACTCTTTCCTGATCCAAAAAGAATGATATCAGAACTAGCAGAAGACGGCTTTAAAACCGTGGTGATGATAGATCCAGGAATTAAAATAGACCGTGATTATTGGGTATACCAAGAAGCTATGAAAAACGACTATTTCTGCAAAAGAGGTGATGGTCCTTTAATGCATGGAAAAGTATGGCCGGGCGAATGTAATTTTCCAGATTTCACTAATCCTGATGTTCGAAAATGGTGGGCAGAACTGTATAAAGAATTTATGGTAGATTTAGGAGTTCATGCCGTTTGGAATGACATGAATGAACCTGCCGTTATGGAAGTTCCAAGCAAAACAGCACCGCTTGATACACGTCATGATTATGACGGAAACCCTTGCACACACCGCAAAGCACATAATGTTTATGGAATGCAAATGGTGAGAGCTACTTACGCGGGAGTTAAAAAACACGTATATCCAAAAAGACCTTTTGTTATTACCCGTGCCGCATATGCGGGTACGCAGCGTTATGCGTGTACTTGGACAGGTGATAATGTGGCTACATGGGAACATTTATGGATTGCCAACGTACAAATGCAGCGCATGTGTGTAAGTGGGTATTCATTTGTAGGATCAGATATTGGCGGTTTTGCCGAACAACCC
Organism: Cellulophaga sp.; assembly: GCA_030731855.1. Taxonomy (GTDB): domain Bacteria; phylum Bacteroidota; class Bacteroidia; order Flavobacteriales; family Flavobacteriaceae; genus Cellulophaga. Next base: position 1,590 of record JANQTG010000141.1, read on the forward strand.
GATGGGGAATTATTTGCTAGATGGGTGCAATTAGGTATCTTTCACCCTTTTTGTAGAGTACATTCTAGTGGTGATCATGGCGATCAAGAGCCTTGGTCTTTTGGTGATGAAATAACCGATATTGTTCGTGAATTTATCGAATTACGCTATCAGTTATTACCCTATTTATATACCATGTTTTATAAATATTCTAAAGAAGGCTTGCCAATGCTGCGTTCTTTAGTGATGTACGATCAAAATGATCCGCAAACTCATTTTAGAACCGACGAATTTATATTTGGAGAGCAAATACTAGTCTGCCCAATTCAAGAACCCAATGCAAAAGGACGCAGAATGTACATTCCGAGAGGAAACTGGTATAATTATTGGACTAAAGAAATAGTAGTAGGCGGAATGGAAAAATGGGTACTCGCTGATATCGATAAGATTCCACTTTTTATAAAAGAAGGTGCCATAATTCCTAAATATCCTGTACAACAATATGTTGGTGAATTACAAATAAAAGAATTGTACTTAGACATTTATTATAAATTAGGTATCGAAAATTCTACCGTTTATGAAGATGCTCAAGACGGATTCGATTATAAAAAAGGAAGGTACAGCTTACGTAATTTTAAGCTAAACGGAAAGCAAAATGAATTGATCATTCAACAATTTAAAGATGGTACATTTATTACACCTTATGATAAGTTTGAAATCAAAATACATGGTTTACCTTTTAAAATTCTTTCCATAATGGTAGATAATGAAAAAGTGAGTTTAGAAGATGTGAAATTAGCCGATTATAATACGATAAAAATTAGTAAAGATTTTACAACGCTTCAACTATTAGGAAAGTAATTTTTTTGTAATTTTAACCCCTAAACATTAACTAAGTCAAACAATTAGCTTTTAAACCTAAACAAGTTTTTAAGTCGATTTTTTGAACACTATTAAACAAAAATTATGAAAAAAATCATTTTAATTATTGTCATCTTTTTAGGAGTTTCTGCCTGTAAAGTAAATCCGTTTACGGGTAAAAAAATGCTGAATATGTTTCCTAATAGTCAAATATTTCCAATGGCATTTGCACAATATGATCAGTTTTTAACAGAAAATAAAGCGGTAACAGGTACTGCGGAAGCAAGAATGATTACCACAGTTGGGCAACGAATTGCTTCAGCTGCTGAACGTTGGTTAACTGCCAACGGTTATCCGGGATATTTGAATGATTATAAGTGGGAGTATAATCTAGTACAAGACGAAACTATAAATGCTTGGTGTATGCCTGGTGGTAAAATTGTTTTTTATACAGGAATATTGCCTATTTGTAATGGAGAAACTGGTGTTGCAGTTGTTATGGGTCATGAAGTTGCACATGCCTTAGCGGATCACGGAGCACAACGTATGAGTGCAGGTCAACTGCAACAAATTGGTGCAGTTGCTGGTAATGTATTAATCAAAGACCAACAATCGTTAAATATGTTTAATCAAGCTTACGGAATGGGCTCTAATGTTCTGGGTATGCTACCTTTCAGCAGAAGCCACGAGACGGAAGCAGATAGAATTGGTTTACAGATTATGGCCATTGCTGGCTATAACCCAGATGAAGCTGCCGAATTATGGAAACGTATGAAAGCGAACAGTGGAGGAGAAGCACCACCAGAGTTTATGAGTACACACCCTTCAAATGACACCCGTATTGCCAATTTAACGGAATGGTCTCCTTTAGCAAAATCAGAAGCTGCCAAATTTGGTGTTACTTCTTTTAAATAGAATACCACTATAACTAAGTAATAAAATAATTAAAGCCGCCTATTTAAAAAGGCGGCTTTAATTTTGTAAAGAAAACAATAAAAGAGCAAGCTTAAAATAATTTTAAGTATTAAGTTTTAAGTGCTATTATTAATGAGGTATTTCAACAAACATAAGCAACAAAAAAATCCAAAACCCAAAAATAAGTTCAAGTGCCAAGCGCAAGTACAAGCTCAAAATTAATTTTGAACCTAAAATTTTAAACCTGAAACCTGAGAACCTAAAACCCAACAACCAAAATGAAAAAAATACAAGCAGAAAAAGGAAGTAAAAAGTTATTAAACGCTTGGGCTTTTTACGATTGGGCAAATTCTGTTTACACGTTAACCATTGCATCATCTATATTTCCAATTTTTTATTCTGCGTTATTTAAAACTAAGGACCAGCTTGTTTCAGCTTTTGGGTTTGAAATGAAGCAAACGGTTTTAATTTCTATTATTACCGCTTTTACCTTTTTAACGGTAGCAATTTTATCTCCAATTTTATCAGGTGTTGCAGATTATGTGGGTAACAAAAAGGCTTTTATGAAGTTCTTTTGTTATGTAGGTAGCCTTGGTTGTATAGGCTTGTATTGGTTTAGTTTAGAGCACATACATATAAGCCTTTTATTTTATTTTATGGGATTAATTGGGTATTGGGGAAGTCTGGTATTCTACAATTCGTATTTGCCCGATATTGCTTTTGAGGACCAACAAGACGCCATAAGTGCTAAAGGTTTTTCTATGGGCTATTTTGGTAGTGTACTTTTATTAGTTCTAAATTTAGCCATGGTTATGAAACCTAATTGGTTTGGTTTTGATATTGGTGAGACAGAGGCAAGCTTAAATAAAGCGAGTTTTGAAGCAATGAAAATATCGTTTATTACTGTAGGTTTATGGTGGTTACTATTTAGTCAATATACCTTTTATATATTACCAAAGGGAGTTTCAACAGGAGCAAAAGTGACTAGAAATGTTATTTTTAACGGGTTAAAAGAATTACAAGGCGTTTGGACTAAACTAAAACAAGATGTAAGATTAAAGCGCTACTTAGCCGCGTTTTTTGTTTTTAGTATGGCGGTACAAACTATAATGTTAATGGCGGTTTATTTTGGTGAAAAAGAAATTAGTTGGGCTACCGATTCTGAAAAAACAACGGGATTAATTATTAGTATACTTGTGATACAATTAGTCGCTATTTTAGGGGCCTTTGTAACGTCTAAAGCTTCTGCAAAATTCGGTAACATTAAAACACTTATAGCTGTAAATTTTGTTTGGCTTTGTCTTTGCTTTTATGCCTTTTTTATGGTAACACCTATGCAATTTTATATTGCCGCCGGTTTGGTTGGTTTGGTTATGGGAGGCGTACAGTCTTTAGGACGTTCAACTTATTCTAAATTTTTACCAGAAACAGAAGACACCACATCTTACTTTAGTTTTTATGATGTTGCCGAAAAAATAGGCATTGTAATCGGAATGGTTATTTTCGCTGTCGTAGATCAAGTAAGTAGTATGCGCTATGCCATTTTATTCTTATTTGTTTTCTTTTTAATCGGTATTATTCTGTTATTTAGAGTCCCAAAGGAGGATGTTGATTAATGTAACAATTGTTGATTTGAAGATTTTTTGATTTGAAAATAAAAAAAGTTCAAGTTCACAATTCGACTGCGCTCAGTGCAAGAGCGCAAGTTCAAAAAAAATATTGTTGATTTGAAGATGTTTTTTAAGTAGAAAGGAAAAATATCAAATTACTACCAGTTGATTTAATGCAACAAGGATTGATTTTTTGTTCATTTTTAACCATCAAAAGAACTTTAAACCTGAAACATTACCAATAAAGTACTTAAATTCCCCCTTTGGGGGCTAGGGGGCTTCTAAAGGGCTACTTTCATAATATCTCCAGAACCAGAACTTTTAGTATCAACTTTTGATGGGTTTCCACGATAATTAATATCTCCTGAGCCAGAAACACGAGCTTTAAAGCTTTTTTCAGCGGTAACATCAATATCACCTGAGCCAGATACACTTACGGTGACATCGTTTGCTTTTAATTCATAGGCATCTATATCACCAGAACCTGAAATGGAAACGTCGAAGGTATCTGCTGTTCCTGACAAATTGATATCTCCTGAACCCGAAATAGTAGTTTTCAAATCTTTTACATCAAGGTTTAGGGTAATATCACCTGAGCCAGAAATGGTAGTTTTAAAGGCGCCACTTTTTAAGGTCATTCTTGAAGTAATATCTCCAGAACCAGATAAATAAACAGCTTCAATTTGCGCAACAGGTACGCTTATTTTAATGCTTTTTCTATTAGAAACTTGTAAATTATAGCCTTTTTCTGTTTTTAAAATTAATTTACCGTCTTTAACTTCAGTTATAATATATTTTAATAGGTTTTCCTCTCCTGTAATAGTTAAGTTTCCTTCTTTACCCTCAATAAATTCTACATCGTAAAAACCTGTCATATCAATAGCGTCATATTCTCCTACAGACCGATCAACAGTAATTACGTTTCCATTTCCTTTTATTTTATTACCCCATTGCGCAATACAAGAACTGAATAATAAAAGTGCGATGCTTAGTAGTGTTAATTTTTTCATGAGTTATGTTTTTTTGATTGATGAATTATTTTTTAGTGAAGGTAATACCTCCATATTCGCTTGATATATTAATATTGTTTTTTGCGTTTGCATTTCCATAATAGCCTTTGTAATATTTCTCACTAGATTTTTCACGGCTAATACTGAATTCAAAATCTTCTTTACCACTTAATCCTGCATATTCTGTGCTTATTTCAAAGGTAAAATAATAGTCGGGATGGTATCCAATTTTAATGCCTGTATAGTCGCTGTTGATACTAATATTGCCAGCATCTGCCGTCATTTGTCCTATTTGAATACCTCCGTAATCAGCATTAATCATAACATTACCTCGAACAGTTTCGGCCTTTACGTTAATATAATCGCCATTACCTTCTAGATTATTTACCGAACCAATATCAATTTTACCATAATCGCACGAATAGGATAAATTGTCCATAGTTTTAATAGTTGAATTGGTGTAATCAGCGTTTATCTCTAAACTTCCTGCCTTGTCAATAGTAAACCCCGAATAATCTGCTGATATTTTTCCACTATTTATATAACCTATGGTAGATTTAGACGTGTAATCAAAATTCAATTCGTTGTTCCTGCCATGTAATTCTCCAATTTCTAAGCGTCCGTAATCGCACGATATTTTGGCGTGGCCATCAATACGGTCGAGAATAATACTGCCATAATCATTATTTAAATGCACGCTGTTTTTTATGGGGACTTTAATATTATAATCAATTTGCATGTTTACGTTATTGTTGTTTCCCCAATTCCAGTTCCAGCTGCTTTTGTTATTATCAAAAATAGTTCTAGCAGAAACCATGCTGTTGCTAGCCTCAAATTCAACCGTTATTTCTTCCAGTTTTTCTTGTACTTTATCTTCATTATTGCCATTTACTTTAATAGATACTTCAATAACTATGCGGTTTTCATTCCAAGAAGTAATATTTAAATTTCCGTAACTGTTGCTTACTTTTAATAAAGCGTCAGCACTAACAGAATATTCTTTTTTAATAGATTTTTCTTTGGTATGTTTTCCTTTAAGTTCCGTTTTAGCAAAAATACTAAGCGGTAAAATTAGAAGGAAAAGGGTAGTATAATTATATAATTGCTTTTTCATGTTGTATTTTTTTAATTTCATCAATTTGTTCTAGCACATCGGCCAATAAATCTATTCTAGTTTGAAAATTAGTAATCATCGCACTTAAAATAAACTTACTATTACCGCCGTTGATTAAATCATTTTCAAGTTTACCATAGTCCGATTCTAGTTTTGTAAGTTGCAGCATGGTATCGTCTATAATTTTTTTTGTTGCAGGAGTGTTTTCGTTTTGTAATTTGTTAATTTCTAGCTGAATAACATTAGCAAAATAAAATTCTGTTTTAGATATTTCAGGTGATATTTTTACTACCTGCTTATCTAAAGAAGGATTAGCATTTAGAAAGACAAAACCCAAACCAAAAATCACTAGCACTGATGCTGCGATAGATAAGTACGTGTATTTCTTTTTATTAGAGATAGATTTAACACCATTTTCAGGCTTCAATTTAGCTAAAAATCTTAGTTCATGACCTTCAGCCGGACTTTCGATATCGAAAGAGCCCTTAAGGTTATCAAACAAATTATCTATTGTATCTTTTTTCATATCAATTTTATTTTTTCGCTAACAGCTATGACTTCAACATTTACCACTTAGAACTCAAAATTCAGCACTTAAAACTTTTTGTCTTAAGCTTTCTTTCGCCCTAGAAATGGTTGTTCTGCAATTGGCGTAACTAATATTCATAATCTCACTTATTTCTTCATAATCGTATCCTTCAATTAAAAATAAGGTCAAAGCAATTCTGTAATTGTCTTTTAAACTTTTCATGGTTTCCAGCACTTTTTGAGCCTTTAGTTCTGTAAACACATCATCAGAGGCAATTCCGTTATTATCTTCAACCTTATAGATTATATCATCTAATGCAACTTCATTTTTTTTCTGTTGCTTTCGGTACTGATAAATACTGTTGTTTATAACAATGCGTTTTAGCCAGGCACCAAAAGTTACTTCGGCCTTAAAAGTGTCTAACTTTGTGAATGCGTTTAAAAACGATTCTTGCATTACATCCTCAGCACTAAAACTATCTTTTACAATCCGTATTGCGGTATTGTACATAGCTTTATAATAGCGATTGTAAATTTCTAGTTGTGCACTTTGTTTCCCTTGCAAACACCATTGCAATAACACATCAATATGTTCTTTTTTGTGGCTCAAAAAGTGGTTATTTTGTAGTAAGGATGATTCAATTTTAGTAATGTTACACTTTTTTTAGAAAACTTTTTGTTAGTTGGCATAAGAATTGCCTTTTATGAAGAGAAAATATGTAGTTATTATCGTAATGATACTATTTACAGTTGATTATACGAACTAAATACACGATAATTATTAATAAGAAATCTGCACTACGGTGACAGAATGACCGAAATATATCTATGGGAAATTCTAAATTTTCAAATTTTGACAATATGTCGTTACAAGGCCTAGATGAGGATGCTGAGCTTATTCCACTATTAACCGCCGAAGATGAAGAGGAAATGAATAGTGAAAAATTGCCCGAAACACTCGCTATTTTGCCTTTGCGAAATACCGTATTGTTTCCGGGAGTTGTTATTCCTATTACAGCGGGTAGAGACTCCTCAATAGCACTTATAAAAGAAGCCAATAATGGCGCTAAAGTAATAGGTGTTGTTTCTCAAAAAGATGGTGATGTTGAAGAACCAGGCGTTGGTGATATTAATACTTTGGGTACTGTAGCTCGTATTTTACGTGTACTACAAATGCCCGATGGTAACACAACTGTAATTATTCAAGGCAAAAAGCGCTTTGAAGTGGCGGAAGTGCTTACTGAAAAACCATACATGACAGCAACGGTTAGAGAAGCCAAAGAGGAGCGTCCTGAGCCTATGAATGCTGAATTTGCAGCAGTTATTGAGTCTGTAAAAGAGTTGGCTTTAACGATTATAAAAAATAATCCGAACATACCAAGTGATGCTTCTTTTGCCATCAAAAATATTCAGAGTGATAGTTTTTTAATCAATTTTGTATCCTCAAACTTGAGTGTTGGGGTTAAAGAAAAGCAAGAACTTTTAGAAATTGTTAGTTTGCAAGAGCGTGCCTTAGCGATGCTAAAATATATGAATGTTGAGCTTCAAAAATTGGAGCTTAAAAACGATATTCAGTCTAAAGTACGTACCGATTTAGATCAACAGCAACGCGAATATTTTTTACATCAGCAAATGAAAACCATTCAGGAAGAGTTGGGTGGTGCCTCTTATGAAGAAGAGGTAGAAGAAATGCGTGAAAAAGCAAAAACTAAAAAATGGGGTAAAAAAGTAAAGGAGCATTTTACCAAAGAAATAGCTAAAATGCAACGCATGAATCCGCAAGTGGCAGAGTATAGTATTCAACGTAATTACTTAGAGTTGTTTTTAGAATTGCCTTGGAATGAATTTTCAAAAGATAAGTTCGATTTAAAACGAGCACAAAAAATATTAGATCGCGACCATTATGGTTTAGAAGATGTAAAACGCAGGATCATAGAATATTTAGCGGTTTTAAAACTTCGTAACGATATGAAATCGCCTATTCTTTGTTTTTACGGCCCTCCAGGGGTTGGTAAAACATCTCTAGGCAAATCTATTGCAGAGGCTTTAGGAAGAGAATACGTGCGGATGTCTTTAGGCGGCATGCGTGATGAAGCTGAAATTCGTGGACATAGGAAAACCTATATAGGAGCTATGCCAGGCCGAATTATTCAAAGTTTAAAAAAGGCAGGAACAAGTAACCCTGTTTTTATTTTAGATGAAATCGATAAATTATCGAATAGTAATCAGGGAGATCCGTCATCTGCCATGTTAGAGGTTTTAGACCCAGAACAGAATAGTGAATTTCATGACAATTTCTTAGAAATGGGGTACGACCTTTCTAAAGTAATGTTTGTTGCAACCGCTAATAATTTAGGCGCTATACAACCTGCATTACGCGACCGTATGGAAATTATAAATGTAACAGGCTATACGATTGAAGAGAAAGTAGAAATTGCCAAAAGACATTTATTGCCTAAGCAACTTAAAGAACACGGACTTACCGATGCTCATTTGAAAATTGGCAAATCCCAATTAGAAAAAATTGTTGAAGGCTATACGCGCGAATCTGGTGTACGTTCTTTAGAAAAGCAATTGGCAAAAATGGTGCGTTATGCAGCAAAATCTATCGCCATAGAAGAGGAATATGAAGTTAAAGTTACCAATGAAATCATCGAAAAAGTATTAGGAGCACCCAAAATGGAACGCGATAAATATGAAAATAATGATGTTGCAGGTGTGGTTACAGGCTTAGCATGGACCAGTGTTGGTGGCGATATTTTGTTTATAGAATCTATCTTATCTAAAGGAAAAGGACTGCTTAATATTACAGGGAATTTAGGTAAAGTAATGAAAGAATCAGCTACCATTGCTTTAGAATACATAAAATCTAATTGCGAGCTTTTTGGGATTGATGCAGATATTTTTGATAAATATAATGTACATATTCACGTGCCAGAAGGTGCTACGCCAAAAGACGGGCCAAGTGCTGGTATTACCATGTTAACCTCATTGGTTTCTTTATTTACTCAGAAGAAAGTAAAGAAAAGCTTAGCGATGACTGGTGAAATTACTTTGCGTGGAAAAGTATTACCAGTTGGTGGTATTAAAGAAAAAATATTAGCAGCCAAGCGCGCTCGTATTAAAGAGATTATTCTTTGTATTGAAAATAAAAGAGATATTTTAGAAATAAAAGAAGAATATTTAAAAGGACTAACATTTCATTATGTGTCTGAAATGCATGAAGTTATTGAATTAGCGCTAACCAATCAGCCCGTCAAAAACGCAAAGAAACTATGATTTAAGTCAATTTAAGTTTAAAATTAATTACTTATTTTAGCTTGAAGGAAATATATTTTAAAATGAAAAAAATTACGATTGCCATAGATGGATATTCATCCACAGGAAAAAGTACCATTGCAAAGCAATTAGCGAAATCTTTAGAATATATTCATATAGATACTGGCGCCATGTACAGAGCGGTAACACTTTTTGCTATTAGAAATGGTTTTTTTGGAGGAACTAAAGACAATCCGCAAGCCTTAGTAAAATTGTTGCCCACCATAAATTTAAAGTTTGAGTACAATGATGCACTAGGCTTTTCTGAAATGTATTTGAATGGTGAAAATGTAGAGGATGAAATTAGAAGCTTATTAGTTTCTAGAAATGTAAGTGAAGTAGCTGCTATTGAACAAGTTCGTTACAAGCTTGTAGAGATTCAAAAAGAAATGGGCAAAGAAAAAGGCGTGGTAATGGACGGTAGAGATATTGGCACCGTAGTTTTACCTGATGCTGAACTAAAGTTGTTTATGACGGCTTCTGCCGAGAAAAGGGCAACTAGAAGGTATAAAGAACTTTTAGATAAAGGGGAAGTCGTAACTTTTGCCGAAGTCTTAAAAAATGTGCAACACAGAGATTATTTAGATTCGAACCGAGAGTTTTCTCCTTTAAAAAAGGCGAAAGACGCTATTGAATTCGACAATAGCGATATGGGTTTAAACGAACAGTTTGAGCGTATTCAGAATTTCGCAAAACGGGTTATCGAAAGACCATAAAACAAAAAAGACTGCTTAAAAAGCAGTCTTTTTTGTTTTATGGATTATTATTTAAGCTATAGTTAGTCCAATGCTTTAATGGCTGACTTTAAACTTTCTTTCCAATCAGGAATTTTGATTTGTAATGCTTGTTTTATTTTAGATTTGTCCATAACGCTATATTTTGGTCGTTTTGCCGGTAGTGGATATGCTTCTGTGGCAATGGGACTAAGGTTAATGGTATTGTTATTTATTTCGAAGATAGCCTTAGCAAAGTCGAACCAAGTTGCAATACCTTCGTTACTGTAGTGATAGATACCGTAGGCTATCGGATTTGTATTGATAATATGCATTAGAACTTCTGCCAAATCTTTTGCATAGGTAGGTGTACCTGTTTGGTCGCTAACAACCGATAGCGCATCTCTTTCATTGGCTAAGCGAATCATGGTTTTCATAAAATTATGAGCATATTCAGAATACAACCAAGAAGTTCTGATAATGTAATATTTTGGAGCATTTTTAATAACTTCGTTTTCTCCTAATAGTTTTGTTTGCCCGTAAACACCTAATGCTGAGGTTATATCAGTTTCTACATAAGGTGAATCTTTTGTTCCATCAAATACAAAATCTGTTGAGATATGGAGTAAAGTAGTATTTGTTTTTCCACAAGCGGTTGCCAAGTTCTTAGCGCCAATTACATTTACGTTCGTAGCATTGTCTAAATCGCTTTCGGCTTTATCAACATTGGTGTATGCAGCACAGTTGATACAAAAATCGAACTGCCCTAACATAAATTCAGCGATAACTTGTGCGTATTCAGTGATGTTTAGATCCGCTGAAGATTTAAAAATATAGGTATTTTTAGTGCCTTTTGTTAATGCAAGTTCTTTGATACATTGCCCTAATTGTCCGTTTGCACCAGTAACTAAAATTTTACTCATAAACTAAAAATGTAAATATTACTTCTTGTAATTGACTTCCTTAAACGAAGATAAAATTTTATCTTTATCAGAAATAATTAAATCGCTTTCTGGTAACTGCCAGTCTATATTTAAAGTTTTATCATTATACATAATCCCCGATTCAGAATCTTTATCATAATAATTATCACACTTATAAAAGAAAATAGCTGTTTTACTCAAGGTTACAAAACCATGTGCGCAACCCTTTGGAACAAAAAGTTGTTTCCTATTTTTTTGAGATAAAACAGTAGCGTGTATTTTACCAAAGGAGGCAGAATCTTCTCTAATATCAACAGCAACATCGAGAACAACACCATCTAAAACACGTACCAATTTTGCCTGTGCATGTGTGCCTTTTTGAAAATGCAAACCACGCAAAACTCCTTTATAAGAATAGGACTGATTGTCTTGAACAAAATTTATTTTTTGACCTACCGCTTCTTCAAAATTTTGATGATTAAAACTTTCAAAAAAATAACCTCGTTCGTCTTTAAATACTTTCGGGATAATTTCGTAACACCCTTCTATTGTAGTTTTGATTACTTCCATATTATTTTTCTAATACTTCTAAAAGTGCTGCGCTATAGCCGCTTTTAATAAAAGGTTCTGTAATTTTTTTATATTGACTCTTGGTTATATATCCCATTTTATAAGCTGAAGCTTCAATAGCACCAATTTTAAGACCTTGACGTTCTTCTATCACTTGCACAAATTGGCTCGCCATCATTAACGATTTAAAAGTGCCTGTATCTAACCAAGCCGTTCCACGATCTAAGATACTTACTTTTAATTTTCCCATGTCTAAATAAGCTTTATTTACATCGGTAATTTCAATTTCTCCGCGTGAACTTGGTTTTATATTTTTAGCAATTTCTACCACATCATTATCATAAAAATAAATACCAGGCACCGCATAATTCGATTTTGGTTTTAAGGGTTTTTCTTCAATTGAAATAGCCTTGTTATTTTCATCAAACTCAACAACACCGTAACGTTCTGGGTCTGTTACATGATACGCATAAATAACACCACCATCGGGGTTGTTGTTTGCTTGTAAAAGATGCTCTAAACCAGAACCGTAAAAAATATTATCGCCCAAAATTAAAGCAACTTTATCTTTTCCAATAAAATCGGCTCCAATAATAAACGCTTCTGCCAAACCATTGGGTTCTGCTTGCACCGCATATTCAAATTTACAACCATATTTTCTTCCATCTCCTAAAAGTTTTTCAAACATGGGTAAATCGTGTGGGGTACTAATAATTAATATTTCCCAGATTCCAGATTCCATTAAGGTAGCTAACGGATAATAAATCATTGGTTTATCGTAAACAGGCATTAGTTGTTTGCTAACGGCTAATGTGCATGGGTGTAACCTAGTTCCTGATCCGCCGGCTAATATTATTCCTTTCATATCCTGATTTTTTAAGTTGATTTAAGATGTTTGTTTAGGTTGTTAAATGATTTTTTTTAGAAAATTCGTACTTTTCTAAGTACCATTCAATTGTTTTTTCTATACCCGTTTCAAAATTTTCACTCGCTTTCCAGCCTAATTCATTTTCTATTTTTGAAGCATCAATCGCATACCTGAAATCGTGACCAGCTCTATCTTTAACGTAGCTAATAAGCGACACATAAGATTTTCCATCATCGCTGGGTTTATATCGGTCTAAAAGCGTACATATTTTTGTCGCTATATATAAATTATTTCTTTCGTTACGACCGCCAATATTATAAGTTTCGCCAGAGGTTCCTTTTTCGTATGCTAAAGCAATTCCAGTACAATGATCTAAAACATAGAGCCAATCGCGTATATTTTTACCGTCTCCATAAATAGGAATAGCTTGGTTTGATAATGCTTTTCTTATGATGGTCGGAATTAACTTTTCATCGTGTTGTTTAGGGCCGTAATTGTTAGAGCAATTAGTGGTCACTACATCCATACCAAAAGTATGATGGTAACTCCGCACTATAAAATCAGAAGACGCTTTTGACGCACTATACGGACTATTAGGAGCATAGGGAGTAGTTTCCATAAACAAACCTTCTTCGCCTAAAGTGCCATAAACTTCATCGGTAGAAACATGATGAAAACGACAATCTTTATAGGCCTCTTTATAAACACCTGGCGCCATCATCCAATTTTTTTTAGCTACATCAATTAAATTAAAAGTTCCCAAAATATTGGTTTCCATAAAAGCACTTGGGTTGGTAATAGAATTATCAACGTGCGATTCTGCTGCAAAATGGATAACTCCTTTAATTTCAAACGTAGTAAATATTTTTTCTACGTGTGATCTATCGCATATATTACCTTTTACGAAAGTGTATCGGTTATGATTTTCGACTTCCAATAAATTATCGTTATTTCCTGCATAGGTTAATACATCTAAATTAACAATATGAATATTTGGGTTGGTATTAAGGTAATAAGGTATAAAGTTAGATCCTATAAATCCAGATCCGCCAGTAACTAAAATATGTGTCATAATAAAGGTGTTTAATGATAAGTGTATTGTTTTTGTAAATATATACTTACATTTTTTGAAGATATATTTTTTGTTGTGAAATACAATTTTAATGTGGTAGATAGCGCTTTACTGTCGATTAATATTTTGTAAATACTTGAATTTTATTGATTTGTTAGAAAATATTATAGTTCATGTAACGTTCTTACTTTTGTTATAAATTCTTACTTTTACGTTTTACTTACCTTATGGATACAAAGAAAACCTTTATTAAAAATCCGCTTGTTATTGCTATTGATGATGAGAAAATGAATTTAGAGTTAATAGGTTTTATGATGCAAAAAAATGGCTATCGTTTTTTGGGGATTCAGCAAAGTAAAGAAGCCATTGTTATTTTAGAAAAAAACAAACCTGCTATTATTCTATTAGATGTAATGATGCCAGAACTCGATGGTTTTGAGTTATGTGAACAGATTAAGAATAACCAAAAGTTAAAAGATATTCCCGTTATTTTTTTGACAGGAAAAAATAATACTGAAAATAAAATTAAAGGCTTACAAATTGGTGGCGTAGATTATATTACAAAACCTTTTAATGAGCACGAATTAAATGCAAGAATACAAACCCATGTTGCTTTAGCAGCATCAAAATTAAAAATTAAAAATCAGGCGCTAGCTTTAGAAAAAGACAACGCTTTAAAAGATAAAATACTCTCGATTATTGGACACGATTTACGTTCGCCTTTAAGTGCTATAAAAATGCAGTTAGATTTTATTTTAAGAGGAATTATTGAACCTAAAAGTCCTGATTTTGTTGATAATACGGTCCAAAACTTAAATGCTACAACAGACGAAGCGCTTAATTTACTAGATAATTTATTGAATTGGGCACGTTCAGAAAGTGGTGTTTTAGCCGTTATTCCAGAAGAAATTCAATTACGCGAGATAGCCAATCAAATACAACGCTTAAATAGTATGGCGCTTGAAAATAAAGGAATAGTATTAACTATTTCAATTCAAGAAGAAGCTAAAATTAAAGCAGATTTAAACTTAGTAAAAACTATTTTTAGAAATTTAGTTTCTAATGCGATAAAATTCACCCCTAAAAACGGTAGTATAAAAATCATGACCCAATTAAATCAAAATTTTTGGGAGGTTTCCATAATAGATAGTGGTATCGGAATTGGCAAAGAAGACTTATTAAAAATTAAAAATGCCAATAGTTTTTTTACAAAAGATGGTACCGAAAATGAATCAGGTACTGGCTTGGGGATCGGAATTTGTCAAAATTTCATTAAAAAGCTAGGCGGTAAATTTAGCATTGAAAGCGAACTTGGCAAGGGCAGTACTTTTACATTTACTTTGCCAGCGATAAAAGATTAATTTAAACCACTTGTTCTGCAACACCCCTTTGCGCTCTTTCCCAGTTTACGCTTTGATTACCTTTTATATACCTAGCAAAACCTAAGAAAACCGAAAGGTTCATGATAAAAAAGTAATAAGGAATAAACAATATTTTAAGTCTAATATGTCGTGCTTCTAAAAACCAACCAATCAAAGCTGCGCTATAAAATAATACTTGCCCTAAAAGCAAAAAGCTGTAGATTGATGTTGTAAACAAACCATCTTGCAAGGCTAAAAATATATTTGCAGGAATTAAGAGTAATAACAATAAAGGTGTCAAAGTCCAACGCAATACGCGGTGGGATATATACTGAAAAGATAAGGTACCGTATTTAAAAATATTCAATAATTCCCTTAAGCGGACTACAGATTGTATGCCACCTGCGGAAATTCTAATTTTCCGCTTTAATTCTTCTTTTACATTAGCCGATGCAGTTTCAATGGCATACGCTTCTGGGTTATATTGTATGGTATAACCAGACATGGCTACACGCAAAGAGATCATAAAATCATCTAATAAAGTATCTTTTTCTACTTCTTGCCAAAGCGCTGTGCGTATGGCAAAAAGTTCTCCTGCTGCCCCAACTACCGAATATAATTCGGCATCCCATTTTTTAAGTTGCGATTCGTATTTCCAATACAAACCTTCGCCCGCGCCAGCTGCATTATCGGCATCTTTACTGTAAATTCGTTTTTCACCAGACACACAACCTACTTTGGGGTCTTGAAATAAGCGTACTATTTCTTTGATAGCGTCTTTTCCTAATTCGGTATTTGCATCAGAGAAAATTACAATAGGAGTTTTTATAAACTGCATACCTCTATTCATCGCAGCAATTTTACCTGCGCGTTCGTTTTTGTGGTATACCGTAACTTCTGGATGCTTTTTTAATAACTCTGGCGTTCCATCATCAGAACCATCTGTGACCCAAACTTGTTGCACTTTTGCTTGATTGTAATGTAAGCTTTTGGAGTTGTTTACCTTTGCATCTAAATAATCTTTTTCATTAAAGGCACTTACAAAAAGTGTCACTTCTGGCTCGTAGTCAACATCGATTTCTGTTTTTTTTGATGTCCCAAAAGCACGTTTTATTTTTATCAGTAGAAATAATACCACTCCGTATCCTAAATACGAATAGAAAATAATAAATAATGCGGTCCAAAAGAATAGTTCTAATGCCATAATAAGTTTTTTATAATTTTTAAATAAGACTTAGGTCTTTTTTAGTCACTTTATCCCAAGTGCCTGTAAGGTGATTAAATTGTTTAATTACTTTCGCGGGGTTTCCAACGGCAATAGAGTAGGGTGGAATATCTTTAGTAACCACACTGCCTGCACCAATTTGACACCTTTTACCGATAGTAACTCCGGCAAGTATTACCGAGTTTGCACCAATATGAGCGTCTTCTTCAATAACAGTAGGTCTAATAACCAAAGCTTGTTGACTAGAATTTTGACTAGCATCTTCATATCCATGATTAAAACCTGACACAAAAACATGCTGACCGAGTCCTGATCCATTTCCCATCACAACTGGGCCAATAACCACACTACCAATCCCTACACGCACGTTATTTCCCAAAATTACATCTCCCGCACCGTTAGCTATGGTGCAAAAAGATTCAATTGTTGTTAAGCTGCCAATTTCAAAACGGTTCCATGGAAAAACATCTATTCTACTATTTCGTCTAATTAAAGCACCTTTACCTTTTTTATGTTTAAAAGGATTCAAAAACCATTTGACCCATAATCTTGGTTTAGGATTTCGCTTTGGTACAATTGCACGAAGTACTAATTGTTTTAATTTTGGATTTGATTTGATTTTATCTTTCAGTTTCATATCAATTATTTTAAGCAATTGCCTTTTGTACTTTTAAAATACAATTGTAAATTTCCTGAACATTGTTTTCCCAACTATGAGAAAGGCCATAAGCTCTTCGCTCTTCTTCTAGAATAGCAGAATTTTCTGTTAGTGCTTTTTCGATCAGAGTTACATAATCTTCAGGACTTATTCCGAGATAGGTGTAATCACTAAAATATTCCATTGCTTTTGTTGCAGTAGCTACGGTGGGTTTTCCCATCGCTAAATATTCATCTATTTTTCTAGGATAATTACCTATGGTAGCATCATTAATCAATTGTGGATTAATAGCGATATCAAAACCTTTTATATAATTCGGCAGTTCTGAGGCATCGCGACTTCCAAGAAAAAAAACATTTTTCATAGTGTGTAGTGCTGATTTTGCAAAAGCATCATCCTCGGGACCTACTAATACGATACTCCAATCTGTCCGAGTTTTTGCAATATATTCTAGAATTTCGATACTTAGTCTTCGACTAGATAAAAAGCCTACATAGCCAATAATTGGCCCTTGTATAGCTACTAAATCTTCAGGAATTAAAATATCTCTAATTTGATCATTAAAAAGACTGGTATCACAGCCTTGGCCTACCATATAAGAGTTTGTTGTGAATTCGCTGCCGTATTCTGTATAGAGGGTAGAATTGTTGACCACACAATCGGCTTGTGCGATGAGTTTTGGCTCTAAGCGCACGCCATTTTTTTTCCAATACGGATTTTTAGTTAAAAAATCGCGCATGTAATAGGTATAAAAAGCGGGTTTTAAAAAGGTTTTTATATGTTGTCCTAAAAACATAGAACTGTCATTAAAAATAATATAGTCTTTAAAGTCTAACTTAGAAATGGCCCTCAGAATATCATTGCAAAATCTTTCACCATTTTTTTTATTAAAAAAGTCAAACAATTTAGTATTAGTTATAAAATTGATAGATTCTGTTAGAGTAGGAGGGTATAAATTCCATAAATTCTGGGCTATAGGCACAAGTGATTCCTGAGTTCCTTTTTTAATTTTAAGGCGCTTTTGAATTTTTTCAGTATTTCGTTCACGGATACTAGAAATACGATCCAAAGGTGGATTTACATATAACACTCTATTATGCTTAGCAAATTCAGCAGCAATATTTTTACAATTACTACCAATTTCTATGTCCCAAGCCTGAATTCCGATAACGATAATATCTCTATTTTGGATCATAGCGTTTTTTATATTACTCTTTGTAAATTACGTTGTAGCATTAAATTATTTAGCGGTAATCATTACCAGTAAAATCTTTAGGCAATAGCATTTGCTAGTTTTTTATTTTCGTTGATTGTTGCAAGATTTAATGGCTACTAATAGTACCGTGTTCCGTGTGGATATATTTTTTGTTAGCTCCTTTTAACTTAAATAATAATAAAAACATCAAGGTAAAAGCTTTTGGCAGTGTTAAAAGTGCTTTCAGGGTGTTTTTGTTATAAAATACTCGTGGAATTGCACACAAAAAAGCAATAACAACAACTGCGAATGTACTAATCCATGCTATTGATGGTATTGTAAAGTAGGCGCTTATTTCTGGAAAAAATAACTGTACTAGATAAGAAGTTAATGCGATTACAGCAACAAAACCAGCTAAAATTACTCTAGGTGGTGCAATCATCTGATACGATTTATCAAAGAAATTTATATTACCCTGTAAGAATAAGGCTTTTAAACCCGACCAAAAGAAGCGTTTAAAGTAAACAAATTGTGCAGAAAGCCAACGCTTTCGCTGATTGGCAAAAACAGTAGCATTTTGTACTTTTTCGTCTAATATAATAGCATCTTCAAGATATTCTATGGTTTTACCGTCTCGTAATAATGTCAACTCTAATTCTTTATCGAAACCTCCTATGGCGTTAATATTTGCCATGGTGGCTTTAAAAAAAGTATAGTCAAACGCCATACCAGAACCTATCAATCCAGAAGAAAGGCCTAATGCACGATGTCCTTTTCTAAAGATATGATTATTTACCTCTTCGCTAATGGCATCTAAAATAGCGAAGGATGTATTGGTGTTTTTAGCCATTCTATGCCCTTGAACTACTGTAAAACCTTCATCAAAAGCTATGTTTATTTTGCTGATAAAATTAGTCTCCATAATGTTGTCGGCATCTAATATTAAGGCAACATCATAATCATCACCAATTGCGGCCATTGCATTATTCAATGCCTTAGATTTAGTGCTGGTTTCAAAAGAAACCTCTATCAATTTTATGGGTAAATCCTTTAATGTTTTTAAGGTTTCTTGCTTAAAAGAATCTGCAATGACTATCACATCATATTTATCATTACTGTAATCTTGTTTTAAGGCTTCTTTGGCCACTTCAATAATAACGGCATCTTCTTTATAGCCTGGAATAAGAACAGCGAATCTTCTGGTAACTTCTGCTTTATCTTTTCTGCGTGATTTTGGTTTTAATAGTCCCGCAACAGAAAATAATAGGATGTATAACGCACCGAAAGCCAAATAGGCAAATAGTACGATTTCCAGAATGGTAAGTACGATATTTAAAAATTGCATAATTAATTATTTATGATGGCGTTCAAGATTACGCGTTTATTAAATTATTGATAGATTTAATTTTTAGCAATTCGTCAAAATAAGATATGGTGTCTATCAAACCAGTTCTAAGCGGTATTTTAGGTTCCCATCCATTTAGTTTTTCATTGGCTAAACTAATATCTGGTTGCCTTTGTGTAGGGTCATCCGCAGGTAAAGGCATAAAAATAATCTTAGAAGAACTTTCGGTTAATTCAATAACGTTCTGAGCCAATTCTAACATGGTAAATTCTACGGGATTGCCAATATTTACGGGTCCTATAAAATCATCTCCCGTTGCCATCATTCGGATCATACCTTCCACTAAATCGTCAACGTATTGAAAACTTCTAGTTTGTTTTCCATCACCAAAAATGGTAATATCCTGACCTTGTAACGCCTGATTTATAAAATTAGAAACTACACGACCATCGTCTGGCTCCATTTTAGGGCCATAGGTATTGAATATTCTAATAATTTTTACCCGAACATCATTCGATTCGTGGTAATTCACAAACAACGATTCTGCGCAACGCTTACCTTCATCATAACAAGACCTAATTCCGATTGGGTTTACGTGTCCCCAATAATGTTCGGGTTGCGGATGCATTTCTGGATCTCCGTAAACTTCACTCGTTGATGCTTGTAATATTTTAGCTCCTGTACGTTTTGCCAAGCCCAACATATTAATGGCACCCATCACCGATGTTTTAATCGTTTTAATTGGGTTATGCTGATAATGAACCGGTGATGCAGGACATGCTAGGTTATAAATTTCATCTACCTCAATAAAATAAGGCATGGTAACATCATGACGGATTAATTCAAAAAAGGGATTATCCATTAAATGAATAATCTTACTTTTTCTTCCTGTGAAGTAATTGTCCATACAAATTACCTCGTTACCTTCTTTTAAAAGACGTTCACATAAATGTGATCCTACAAATCCTGCGCCGCCGGTTACTAATATTCTTTTCATTTTATTTTAATTATGCTGTTATTTTCTTGCTGGCGCTTGCGTTCTGGTTAGCGTTAACTGTAGCGCGACCAATACTATAATACGTATAGTCTAACTCCTTCATTTCTTCTGGGTCATATACATTTCTACCATCGAAAATCACTTTATTGTTCATCAATTTTTCAAGAATTCTGAAATTCGGCATTCTAAATTCTGACCATTCGGTTACTAAAATCATGGCATCAACCTCAATACAGGCATCATATTCATCTTTAGCATAGTAAACCGTATCACCTAAACTATGTTTTGCTTCTTCCATAGCTACTGGGTCATACACCCTAACTTCAGCACCTAAGGCTCTTAATTGTTCTATGATTACTAAGGATGGAGCTTCGCGCATATCGTCAGTTTTTGGTTTAAATGCTAAACCCCACATGCCAAATTGTTTTCCTTTTAAATTATCTCCAAAATGCGCTTTTATCTTATTGACTAAAACCGACTTCTGTTTGTAGTTTACATTTTCAACCGCTTTTAAAACATCTAAAGAATGTCCGTGTTCATCCGCAGTTCTTACTAAAGCCTGCACATCTTTTGGAAAACAGCTACCACCGTAACCTGTACCAGGGTATATAAATTTGTTTCCAATACGGGCATCAGACCCAATACCTTTACGAACCATATCCACATTAGCACCTACTAATTCGCATAAATTAGCGATATCATTCATGAAACTAATTTTTGTAGCCAGCATAGAGTTAGCTGCATATTTGGTCATTTCTGATGAAAAAATATCCATAAACAATAACGGATGCCCGTTCATTAAAAATGGCTTGTATAATTTTTTCATCGTTTTTTGTGCACGTTCATTTTCAATGCCAACCACAATACGGTCTGGTTTTAAGA
This sequence comes from Cellulophaga sp., assembly GCA_030731855.1. Lineage (GTDB taxonomy): Bacteria > Bacteroidota > Bacteroidia > Flavobacteriales > Flavobacteriaceae > Cellulophaga. The sequence continues at coordinate 22,734 of JANQTG010000141.1, forward strand.
AATCTTCAACGGCACTACCTTCTTTTAAAAATTCGGGATTAGAAGCTACATCAAAAGGAATGTCTAGTTTTCTTTTCTTTAATTCTTCTTCGATTACCTTTTTTACTTTCAGCGATGTTCCTACAGGAACGGTACTTTTTGTGATCACCACTTTGTAGTCCTCCATTAACTGACCCACCTCTTTGGCAACTCCTAAAACATATTTTAGATCGGCGCTACCGTCTTCATCTGGAGGTGTACCAACGGCTATAAATACCGCTTCACTATCCTTTAAGCCTTTTGCTAAATTAGTCGTAAAAGTGATTCTTCCTTTTTCGATATTTCTTTCTAAAAGTGCGTCTAAGCCTGGTTCATAGATAGGTACTTTACCATCTAAAAGCATTTGTACTTTTCTTTGATCAATGTCAACGCAGGTAACATTAATTCCTGTTTCTGCAAAACAAGTTCCTGTTACAAGACCTACATATCCTGTGCCTACTACTGTTATTTTCATCTTTTTAAATTTGTTGATTCGGATTATTTATATTGTAAATATATTCTTACAATGTTTGTTTTCGTAATTTTTGTTGTCAATAGGTAATCTTTTGTGGTAAAAGCTTAAATATTTGTATATTATAACTTAGACTCGCCGTTTATTTCTGAAATGCTACTAAACATTTAACCTATTGGATGAGTTTATTCTGGAACAAAATTAAAGTCTATCTGTTTTTTATACGGTTACAAACGGCAGATGACCATTTACTTGCGGTAAAGGAAAGAAGGAGGTACTTTTAGTAGAATACCTTGATATTCGATTTTGAAGTGCAAAACTAAATTTTTGGTATTTATTCGATAAAAACCATTGCATCAGGAATTTCTCCTGTGCCAATGGTGCTAACAATGCTAAAAGAAGTCATATCAATAACTTCTATTTTACTGGCATTTGAGTTGGCGATAAAAGCATATAAGCCATTTGGATGCATTATAATATTCACCGGGCGTGGCGTGTGGTATAGGATTCTCTCTACCAAGTGCTTTTTTCCTGGTATAGAAATCTTTTTAATTTGTTTTTTGGCATGCTGATCATAAACAGAAATGTTACCATCATTGGCATTGGCTACTAAACAATAGTTTCCGTCATTAGAAAATTTTACTTTTAAGGGTTCATTACCGGTTGGTAATGTTGCAATAACTTCATAGGTTACCGTATTGATTATCGTTACTGAATTATCATTTTTATTCGTTACCCAAATTTCTGAACCGTCCGGGGTAATATCAATACTCTCAGGAGTTTTTCCACAGCTAATAATTTTAATTACGGTATTCGTAACAAGATCAATAGCACTTACCGAATTCGACTTCATGTTAGTAACAAAGGCTATTGGTTTGTTGGGATGAAGTACTACAAGATGACTTTTTTCTTGTTGGGTTGGTATTTGCTTCTCAATACTATTGGTTGTACTATTCAATACTACTACTTTATTACTTACATAATCTACCAATACCACTTTATTTGAATTTGGATAAGCAGCAATACCATTTGCGTTTAAATTTTCTTTTATATCTATTATTTTTTCTACGGTATTGTTTTTAGTATTTACGAGCTTAATGATACTGCCGTCACTATCGATGTCACCATAATTGGTAAGCATAATTTTATTTTCATTTTTAATTGCAATGGCTTCATGAGACTGCATTGCAATAGGAATAGTAGCTATTTCTTTTCCAGAATTCAAATCAAATACCTGAAGGTCTCTACTTACCTTATTTACTATGTATAATTTTCCACTGGTTTTTATGCTGTAAGACGGTAATCTAACAAAGAGTATTATACCCACAAAAACTATATAAAGTATGCTTAATGAAAGTAAAATTTTCTTTATCGATTTTTTATACATTTTCAAATAGATTAAGGAAGTAAGGCTAATCCGTCTGGCATTTTCCCTACTTTAACACTACTTACTAGGGTAAAATTTTGCATATCGAGCACCTCAACCCTACCAGCGTTGTAATTAGAAATAAAAGCATACAAACCGTTCGGATGTATTAAAATCCCCACCGGGCGAGGAGTTCCATATACTAGTTTTTCGAGTAGGTTTTTTTTACCTGGAATTACCACCGTAGCAATTTGTTTTTTTGTTTCCGTATCATAAACAGAAACAGTTCCGTCTCCCGAATTAGAAACTAAACAAAATTTCCCATCTTTTGAAAACTTTAACCGTAAAGGTTGTTTTCCCGTATCTATTTTGGCCGTGGTTTCATAAGTTTCTGTATTGATGACCGAAATAGCATTTTCCTCAATATTGGTTACCCAAATTTCAGAACCGTTTGGTGCTATGTCAATTCCCTCCGCGCGTTTACTGCAACTAATAATTTTGACTACGGAATCTATTTTGACATCAATAACACTTATAGAACCTGAATTAATATTACTTACATACACCAATGGCTTAAAAGGATGGTGTACCAACAAATGACTAAAATCTTGCTGGGTGGATAGTTGTTTTTGTAATACACCTGTATCTACATTAACAACGGATAAATGATTACCAGCATCCGTAACCACCCCTACGGTATTGCCCTGAGGCATGGTCATGATGCCGTGTGGCCGTAAACTTTTGCCAAGACTAATCGTTTTTTCTATAGTGTTCGTTTCCATATCAATTAGCGTAATACTGTTACCGGCATTATCTGGACTACCATAATTGGTAACGACTAATCTATTTGGACTGGCCACTATAGTGGCTTCGTGAGGTTCGTCTGCCAGTGCAAGCTCCTTTATCTCTTGCCCTTTGGCCAAATCAAAAATCGTAATATTTTTGCTTCCCTTATTTACCACGTATAAAGTACCAGAGGTAGCTATGGAATAAGAAGGTTGTTTGATAATATAAACACCCGTTACTACCAAAAGCATCAACCCTAAAAGGAGCGCTATGCGTTTGCCATACTTCATAATAAGTTATTTTTAAATTGTTCTATCGCATAGCTGCAGGCTCTTGCCGTTAGTGCCATATAGGTCAAGGATGGGTTTTGGCATCCTGAAGAAGTCATACAACTTCCATCGGTAATAAATACGTTTTTAACATCGTGCATTTGATTGTATTTGTTAAGAACGGACGTTTTTGGGTCATTGCCCATGCGTGCCGTTCCCATTTCATGAACTGCCGAGCCTGGTGGTGGACTATTTCGATAACTTCCTACGTTTTCAAATCCCGCTTTTAGCAATATGTCTTCGCTCGCCTTTGTCATATGTTCCATCATGGCTAAATCGTTAGCGCCATATTCAAAATGCACTTTTACCAAGGGTAATCCCCATTGATCGCGATTTTGAAGGTCTAAAGAAATTTTGTTATCGTAATTCGGCAGAACCTCGCCACGGCCGCCTAAAGAAACTTTCCATTTGCCAGGGGTTTCTAATTGTGCTTTTAAGGCAGCTCCAATACCGCTTGTTGTTTTTGATTCCCAATTTTCCCGTTTTCCTTTTCCTTGAATTCCGTACCCTCTAATAAAATCTGGATTTTCTGTGTTACCATCCAAATTTTGGAATCTAGGAATATAAATAGTGCCCGGAGAGCGTCCTTCGTAATACTTATCTAGTAATCCGTTAAACGTACCATAAGTTCCTTCGTTTACCACATGATCCATTAAATTATGACCCACCTGTAAACTAGAATTCCCTAAACCATTGGGAAAAGATGTAGAAACGGAATTAAGTAAAATAGACGCTGTAGCTATGGCAGACGCATTCAAGAAAATTATTTTTGCATAATAGGTCAGTTCTTCTTTTGTAATCGCATCTATTATTTTAACGCCAACGGCCTTTTTGGTTTCATCATCATATATAACCTCTTTTACGACCGAATTTTCTCTAAGGGTTAAATTACCACTGTTATGGGCATCTAAAAGTGTGGTAGAATTACTGCTAAAATAGCCACCGAAAGGGCAGCCTCTACTGCATAAATTTCGATACATGCATGGACCTCTTCCTGCTTTTTTTTCGGTTAGATTTGCCACTCTACCGTTAATGATAATGCGGTCTTTATAGTGCTGGCTTACACTTTCTTTTAAATGCTTTTCAATAGCATTCATGGGGATAGCGGGCAAAAATTTTCCGTCTGGTAAATGCGGCAAGGCTTCTGTAGTTCCACTAATACCCACATATTCTTCTACATAATCATACCAATCTTTTAAATCAGCATATCTAATAGGCCAATCAACACCATGGCCATCCGCTTTATTGGCCTCAAAATCCATTTCTGAAAATCGATAACTTTGTCGCCCCCAAGTGAGAGAGCGGCCACCAACTTGGTAGCCCCGAATCCATTTAAAAGGTTTTTCTTGAACATACGGATGCTCACTGTCCTTTACATAAAAATGCTTGTCCGTAGCATCGCAGTGGCTGCTTTGGATGGGTCTTTCAGCCAGTTCTTCTATGGTTAAATTGGTGCCATGCTCAAAATCCCAAGGATGTTTGTGCGCCGTGGTATAATCTTTAATATGTTCTACGTTACGTCCTCTTTCTAAGACAAGTGTTTTTAAACCTCCTTCAGTAAGTTCTTTAGCTGCCCAACCTCCGCTAATTCCAGAACCAACTACGATGGCATCAAACGTATGTATTGCTGTGTTGTTCATAAAAGTCTTTTTAACTGGTTGCCCAGGCTTTTTGCTGCGGTTCTAGCGTGGTAATTGGGTTATACGTTGCCGGTATAGGCTGGTAGGCCAATAATTGTGTTGCACCAAGTTGCGAGGTACAATAGCCCTCAATGGTGAGCGATTTAAGGATGGTAAAAAAAGAACGCCCTCTTAGTTTATTGTCAATTTTAGCCAGTAAACTATTGGTATCGACATTACCGTCCAAATCTTCTAGTAGTGCTATTTTTTGTTGTGCCGAACAGTCTGTAAAATGCGCATCATAATCGCTTAAACAAGTCTCTTGCAAATCATGTAAACCATTATAAAAATTGGTGTAATCTTTGTTCGAGGAACAGGCCTCCATAAAACGGATAATGTACGCATGTACATTTGCTTCCTTAGCGCCTGGGCTATCTGTTGGCGGTATGATTACATCTACCAGTTCTGCCAGTAGGTTCTCGTAATTTTGCAGCTGCCCTCTACTTGCTTTTTCAAAAAATAATTTAAACCCAGTAAAGGAAGCAAATCCAATTCCGGTGAGAGCAAAAATGCCGCCTATGGCTTTTCTTCTGTTCATGATTTCTATTTTTTTAAATGGATACCTTTAAGGATTCGATAGGTTTTAAACTTTTTATGACTTTGGCAGGAATACCAGCGGCCAAAGAAAAAGGAGGAATGTTTTTAGTTACCACCGACCCGGTGGCAACGGTTGAACCTTCGCCAATTGTTACACCTTTTAGAACAACCACTCTAGTTGCCAACCAAACATTGTCCCCAATAGTAATTGGTGTTGGAACAACTTGAGTATCCCTATCTTCAACACCATGAAAATCGCTATCCATAATGATGACACCAGGAGCAATTTGTACATTTTTACCGATTTTGATTTGAAAATGTGCCGATATAATACTACCCACATTAATAAAGGTGTTGTCACCAATTATCAGTTTTCCTTTGCCCCCTGCAGAGAGTTGTGTTTTATGAATATGTGACCAAACCTTAACCCTATTACCTAAAAGTATTTCGCCGTTTGCATCAATTCTTGGAATGCCCCTTGTGGTACACAAGCTACCGGTCTTACAATTTCTTAAAAACCATTTTCCCAAAACTACACGCCAAAAAATGCCCCAAATTCTTTTAATCAATAGCAGCAAAGGGTTCCGTAATGGGTTGGCCTCTTTTAAGTTTTTATATTCGGATTTTAATTTATTTAGAACTCCCATGATGGTAATTTGTCTTTAAACAGAATGATTTTGATGTACGTTATGGTTTTGGAAATTCCATGCTATACCTCTATACATGGCCGATAAATGGGCTTTGTTAAAAAGATATTTGATGGTGTTTTTAGGGATTGAAACAAGGAAAAAATAGGCCATTGCCAAATAAAAAGTAAGGCCTTGTACATTTCTTCTCAAAAACAGTAATCTGTTTCTGTTCATATAGTACGTTTTTAATGTGCTGTTTTTACCTGTTGAAATAGACTCCTTGTGCAGGATAGCCGAGTTGGGCTGGAAATAAATTTTATGCCCTGCTTTCCTTACCCGTTCAGTAAAATCATATTCTTCGTAATAAAGAAAATAGCCTTCATAAAGTAAGCCTAGTTCTTCTAAAACACTTTTTCGTATCATCATACAGGCACCATGTGGGTAGAAGGTTTCCGTAACCTGGTCAAATTGTCCCTTATCTGTTTCTTTGTTCCCGTAGTGTCTTCCTCTTGATGTTATAGGATTCATAGGTGATGTACCTGCATATTGAATAACATTATCTTCGTAGAAATAAAGGATTTTGGAACTCACGATTCCGATTTTTTCATCAGATTCCATTAAGGCTACCATGCTGTCCAAGAAGTCGGGCTTTACTTCGGTGTCATTGTTCAACAACAATACATACTCTCCTTTTGCCTGTTTCAATGCAATATTGTTTCCACCGGCAAAACCTAAATTCTTCTCGCTAAGTATTAACTCAACTTCCGGATATTTTTCTTTAATAATGTCAGGAGCTTTTGAAGGAGAACCATTATCGACTATTAAAATTTCGATATTTGGATAGGTGATTTCTCGTAGTGATGCTAACATTTCGCAGGTAACTTCGGGTTGATTGTAGTTAACACTTACAATCGTTACTAGTGGTTTTTTATAGCTTAGGTTCATGGTTTTATTTTATCAATTAGGTGCTCTAC
>JANQTG010000141.1:29623-43084 GCA_030731855.1 Cellulophaga sp.
TAGGTGCTCTACGGTTTTATTAGTAGCAAAAGGAATTCACTTTTATAATTAGTTTGTATTAATTAGGTCACTATTTATTTTTTCTCAGCTAATTCCGGCAAGTATTCTTCGGGTTTTCTTTCAAAAATTTTGGGATTTGACATAATCGCCATGGAAGCATAAATTAATAGCGATGTGGGCATTTGCCCCAATACACCATTTCCATAAGAGGCTACCATAATTCCCGCCATGCCTGCAATTAGCGCACTCATTTTTAGCTTTGTTATGGGGTCTCTAATCCTGAACATAACTTTAAAAGAAGCCATTCCAATAACATAAATTAAAATAAATAGGTGTATGACCAAACCAACGACGCCCATTTCTGCCCAAATCATAACATACCAGCTATCTGTAGCAACATGCGAAAGAAATGCATTTGGTAAAAACCGTTGTGCTTTATCGCCTGCATGACCAATTCCACCTCCAAATGGTCTAGAGGCCAGATATCCTTTCAAGATTTCTTGATTTGCTTTTCTAACCAATAATGATTTATTATTTGGGTCGAAGCCAGTTCTCATTCTTCTTATTTGAGCATTGTCATTCGCAATTAAAGTGAATTTGAAAAAGACAAAAATCAGCGCGATAAATAATACACCCGCAGAAAGTATTTTAATGTTTTTTCTGAGCACAAAGAAGGTCATAAAACCAGCAAATGGGACAGCAATAGCGCCTCTTGTTCCAGAAATCATCATCCCGTATAAACCTAATATTCCAACGGTAAGAAAAAACATTTTGGTAATTCCTTTTTTAGTCATACCATAAATAATGAATACAACTCCGGCATAGCCTTGGTTAGCACCAAACTGACCAGCATCTGTTAAAAAAGAAAAAACCCTTAGCTTACCAAATAGTATATGCGTTACAGCGCCACCTCTGTCTAGCCAGGCTTGTTCGGCAGAATCTACACCAAAAATCACCTGTCCCATTCCTTTAAGAGTAGCGAGTATAGAAAAGACACCCCAAACGTATAGAAAAATGTCTAATCGCTTGTTGGTATTGATAAGCATAAACGTAAGGATGATAAAAAAGAAGAAATAAAAACCTAAGCCTCTTCCAGCAATCCACGGTTCTATCATTCTAGCTTCAGGATTTGCAATTTGAAGTATAAAAACCAATAACCAAAAAGCAGCTAAAATAGTAACATGTTGATTAGCGGGCGACCAATCTACACGCTCTCTGAATCTAGAAAAAATAAGGGCTAAAAAAGTTAATACCATTAACCCATCAATTATAAAACCAATAGGTAAATCTGTTTTTATATACCGTAAAGAACCTAGTATTAAAAAATTAAGTCCTATAGCCGTGTAAAAACCAACAATTGGATTTTTAAATACGATATAAATAAAGATACCACCAAAAAAGAGCGCCATAAGTAAGCCCACTCCTGCAATCTGCATTTTAGCAATAAGCAATGCAGCTAAAACAATACCTCCCAAAACCATTAGTATTGTTTTTGGTTTAGCTAAATTGTCAGAACCTGAAAGCTTATCAAAAGGGTTTATATGATTTGTATCTGTATTCAATTTACGTGTTTGTTAGCGAGTGTAAAACGGTTATGGGTTAGCTTATTAAAAAGGGTTTTGTAGAAATTTAAACCGCTTGAAAAGATTTCTTTATAAGATAAATTCAGTTCTTTATTTAAGAAATACATTCCCATCCAAATGCCAATTAGGGTAAATACGATAGACCCAACCGCCACCAATAGCAAGGATTTGAAAATAAAAATGGCGATAACATCTCCGATAACATTTGCAGCGACCATAATAAACACCTTTACTGCGTTAATGTTTGGTTTATTGATACTATCTAAACCTACCCCTGTCATCCTATCAATAGGCAATAAAAGTCCGTAAATAGAAAATACACGCACTATATCCACCACATTAAACCCTGAGATAGGGTCTACTTTTAAATATTGTTCTCCGGATAGTATCAATACTAAAAATTCGGCAAATACAAACGTGCACAAACTCATGCCAATGAACAAGTAGGTAAGTGCGCCAGAGTAGGTGTAAAATAAATCTTTTACCTCTTCTAATTTTCCCTGTACACTTGCTTTAGACATTTTTGGGAATGCGGTTGCCACAAAACTTCGTAAGGGAATTTGTTGTAATTCGGTTAGTTTTAAAGGGATGCTAAATAATGCCACGGCAGCACTTCCCATAGGGCTTAAACTTATAATTATAGTGTCTGCGCTTCTTAATAAATTGGTGCCTATTAAGGTGAACGTGGTATATTTTCCGAAATTCAACAGTGTTTTATTCGTTTCCCTACTAGCCTTTGTGATGTATTTTGTACCGTCCCAGCCTAAAACGATGCTGACTAAAGAGGTAACTGCATTGGTCATAAGTAAACCAAAAACCAATGCTGTTAAACTCATGGGTATAAAAAAGAAATGAATAATAATGACAAGGAAGAATAAGCCACTTTTTAAGGTTTTAAGAATCAGCATTTCCTTATATTTTCTATCTGCTTGCAATACTACAAGTGCAGTATTCCATGGCAGATTTAAAAATGCCAATACTGGGTACCATTTAAAAAATAGATGATATCCAGAATTGCGAATAGTCTCGAAAAACAGGGTATAGCAAGAAAATAAAATAATAGCAATGAATAAAGTAGCACCAACACCTATTAATGCATTTGAACCTATTAGCTTATCTTTTACATCATCATCTGCACCAGATAAGAAGCGGATTAAGCCCGTATTGGTAATCCCAAACCGAAACATTTCTACAAAAGAGCCTGCGGTAATAAACAACACCCATTCACCAAAAATATCTAAAGATAAACTTCTCGCCAAAAGAGCAAAACCTGCAATACCTGAAATAGCAATAACAAGATTTCCTGTCAGGGATAGAAAATTATCTTCGCGAACTATTTTTTTCCATATTGTCATTTCGATTGCGTGTTAAATTTGATTTTTAGACAAGAATTGAAACCTAAACATAGATTTTAGTTTTTTTCTAAACTTATTTCGTGTTTTTGGCAAATCTCCTAAAACGGACTCCAGTTCATTTATAGTAACGCCGTTGACCAGTAGCTGCATTTTTGGAGTACATGTTTCTTTTAACTTACCGATAGCAGCTTCATCGGCAACGGACCAAATTCTGTTAGAACGACATACAAAAATGCTTAAATCTGCATGTTTAATTAATGCCACGGGATAATTGTTATAGATTAAAGCGGGCAACTCAATGATTACAAAATCTGGGGTATGTTTTACATGTATATTGTTCTGTTCTAAAATATCAACGTAGTTTTTTGCACTGTAAAAAGCGCCATCCATAGCATAGGTATGGCGTTCAGAACTATCTAAATAAGTAGATGCGTCTGCTAAAAATTCATTATTTATATCTATGCGACTGTCAGGATACCCTAAAATTTTATTCAGGATTCCCGTTCTTTGTTTTTGTTGTGGTCTTATATTTTCTTTTTCATAATTCAGCAATAGTACTTTTTTACCATCTTGTTTTAGTTTCTTTGCAATATTGCCCGCAATAATTGTTTTTCCTTCTAATTTTTGAGTACTGCATACGATGATAATTTTTGGTGCCTTTTCCGCATCTTGATCGCTAAAATTTTCTAGTATACTTTGGGTAATTATTTCAATCAGTCGTTTTTGAATAAAAGCTAAATTGATTCCTTTAGGGTCTACGATAATTTTAGGAATCATGCCTAAAGAGGTAAGTCCGGTTTCCTTACTTGCCTTTGTAGCGTTTCTTAAGGTATCATCAAAATATTCCATAACAAAGATAGCTCCCAAGGTTAAAAGTCCTCCAAGGAATGCTGCAGCGACTATCAATATAGACCTTTTTGTAGGGTTTGGTGTAAGTGGAAAATATGGCGGATCTACTGTTTTTAAACTAGAAGATAATTCACTGTCTTGTAATTTTAGTTTCGCTAAATTTAATCCGTGAAGAATTTCTAAATAGCCTTGTTCAGATACGGCAATCTCCCGCTCCAATCTTTTCATATTAGCCCCTGCTGGGGCATAGTTTGCATAGGTTTCTTGAAATTCGTCTTTCTGACTATCTATTACTTTAATTTTTGCTTTTAGATTTTCAGTTTCCATAACGCTAGACATCCAATCTGGCAGTACTTTAGAAATTTGAACCCCATCAATGGTATTTTGGTACGAGTAGAGCTCATCCACACTATTTTCAATAGTTTCATTTAATGCTTTAGCTTGGCTTTTTAATTGTATTATTTTTAGGCTGTCAGCCTTGGAACCAGTAGATTCGATGTCCGCTTGCGTTAAAGCTATTTCAAAATTTAAATTTCCTAAATCTGTCTTCTTTTTAAGTAGACTATTGCTCTTTACCTGAATTACTTCTTGCAATTGCAATTTGTCTTCTAAGCGTTTTGTAACAGCTTGCATGCCGGCTAATTCTGATTTTTTTAGTTTAAAATCAACCTCTAGTTCTTCTTTAACTACAGCTACAGCCTTACTTTGTTCGTAGTAGTTAATAATATTAGAGCTCTTATTAAATTCAAGAAGTTTACTTTCTGCTTGGTCTAAACTTTTTTTGGCTTTATCCAGTTCGTCTTCAAAATATTTAACTACCGAACCAGACCTATTTTCTTTTATTCCTTTATAATTTTTTATACACACAAGATTATAAATGGCAAGCGTTTGCTGACAAATACCTGGATCATTAACTGTGTAACTTAATTTTATGAGATCACTACTATTTATTCTTTGTGCTTTTATATCTGATAATGCTTTAAGGGAATAGTGTTTGTTTTCTTCATAGTTGAACACCTCGTACATATAATTATCGGTGCTGCTCCGCATTAGGTTTAATAAATTCTGAACCGTTTTTTCATAATTATCTCGATCTATTTCTGGAGGAAGAGGAGTATTTATTAGTTCTAAATCATATTCATTTAGCGGTGCATCGGCTTCGGTTTCAATATATTGGTATATTTCTTTAGGTAAACTAAGTTTAAGTTCGTCATATAATTCTTTTGAAATATATTTAGGATTAGCCTCTGGCAACATCATGTGGATTGCTAGTAAACGTACTGCAACTTCTTCTTGAGTTTCTCTTGATTTTATAATGTTTATTAAGTTGTCGAATGCGGCATTGGTATCTTGAGTGCTAAATTTTTTGTCCATATCAATAGAAGAACCCGAAGCAAGACCCGTATATAAAATGGTTTGCGAAGAAAATTCATAAGACGGATTCATGGTTAGAAAAATAACCAATGAGCCTAACACCAAAGGAACTATGAGTAGTAGTACTAAATGTTTTACTATTAACCGTACAAAATCTATCAGTGTCATACTCTTAATTAGAACTATTTAAACTAAAAACAAACCCAGACATATCTTCTAATAATTTTCTGGCAGTAATGAATTCGTACTTTGCTTTTTCAAAAGCTGCCTCCATATCAGTTGTTATGCTATTAATTCTTACATATTCAGATATGGGTACAATTCCGTTTCTAAACTCTTTTTCAACCATTTGCATATTCACTTTAGCATCACTTAGACTTTTAGATCTTATTTGAAGTACTTTTTGCTTTAACAGTAAATCTTGGTAAAGTGTTATCACCATTCTTCTTACCTGTTCATTTTCAAATTCGACCATACTTTTAGCCGCTTCAATCTCAGATTTAGCCAGTTTAATTTGATTTTTTCTGTTGATACCATCAAATAATGGAAACTTTACATACAAACCAACACTATAATTAAACTGTTTAGAAGTAGTTAAAACCTGAGAAAGTGCCTCACCATCTTCATTACTAGAAAAATTATTAAGATTACCATACCTACTATCGGCCTGAACACCTAAATTTCTAGACCAGTGAACACGCTCCGTTGCTAAGGTTGCTTCTTTAACCAGAATATTATTATCGCGAAAACTAACCATAGCACTACGTTTTATTACAGAATCTATGACCGTATTGAGCGATGGTAGAATAAATTTCTTTTCTTGAAATAGGCTATCAGTATCCTCAGTAGTCTGTGCCTTAACATTTGTACATGAAATAATGACGGTAATTAAAATAGCCGATAATTTTAAACTTATATTCATATTTTTTAAACGTTTTCTTTCTGAAAAACAGCTTTAAATGTTTTGATAATTAACCACATATCTTTCCAAAAGGCATATTTACCATTGGCAATTTCAACATATTTATTATCTAATTCTTTACGTTCTTGGGGGGACATTTTTGAGGTTCTACCGCGGGCTTCAACTTGCCAAAGGCCAGTGATACCAGCAGGGCCATTGAATCTGTTTGTCCATTGGTCTGTAGTTAAAAGTTCAGCCTCATACAAGGGTAAAGGCCTATTGCCAACGATAGACATATCGCCTTTTAAAACATTAATAAGTTGAGGTAATTCGTCAATACTTAATTTTCTGATAATTTTACCTACTTTGGTGATTCTTGGATCATTATCGAACTTTATAAAAGCACTTTCGTTATCTTGTTTTTTTAATTCATTAAACTCTTTTTCACTTACTTGATCATCATCGCCGTATAATAAAATATCATCTTGTTGAAGATTATTTTTGTATATTTTATTGGTTTTTGATACCTCCTCAGTTTCATTTGTGGCGTATTGATTTAAATGTTGAAATTCTTTTAAACGCTGATCTGCATCAGGATACATAGAGCGTAGTTTTAAAAAATTAAAAATTTTGTATCCAGTACCCACTCTTTTTGAGATATAATATACTTTACCTTTAGATTCGAGTCGGATTGCGATTATAAAAATTAACAAAAGGGGAGAAGCAAAAATCAAAGCAGTTGATGCTACTACAATATCAAAAACACGTTTTAAAATATTTGTTTTGTATGGTTTGTTAATTTTTTTTGGGGATGAAATATCATTTGTTTTTAAATTATTTTTTAATTCTTTTAAAAACTCAATACGGTCTATTAGTTTACTGGGACTAATCGGTTTTGAATAATAGTCGTCAATACCAATTTGCATCGCTTCATTTGAAGTGTTTTTATTGTTTTCAGTATCTAAAAGAATAAACGGAATATCTTTTTTGTCGGCATAGTCTATTTTGAATTTTTTGTAGAATGCTATTCCGTTTTGAGCTGGTAATTTTCTTTCACAAATAATGGCATCAATATCAGCATGTGTATCTAATATTTGTGAAGCTTCAAAAGCTGTATTTGCTGCATAAAGTTTTGCAATATTATTTGTACTATTTGTTAATGACATAAAAGGAGAGTCATCGCCAATGTACAAGAGTACTAATTTTTCTTTTTTGACTTTTAACATAACGTTTATGAATTGTTGGTTACTTTACCAAGAATATTTTCTATTCTGATTAAAAGTTCTTCGGGATTAAAAGGCTTTACTATATAATCTGATGCACCTGCTTTTAACGATTCTATGCGGTCTTTACTGCTATCGCGGCAGCTGAGTACAATTATTGGTATTTCAGAAAAATATCCACTTTCTTTAATTTTTTTTATAAACTCTAATCCACCCATTTTAGGCATCTCTAAATCTGTAATAATTAAATCAGGGATGTTAGATTGTTGCATCCAACTAAGTGCTTCGAAGCCGTTTTCTTTAGTGGTAGTTTCGAATTTTTGCCCTAAAAAATGCGCTAGTAAATCGCTTAGCGTTTTCTTATCTTCTATTATTAGTAGTTTCATTTTATATTTGTAAGTATTAATAATATATAAATGTAGGTTAAGTATTACTTTGTGTAAATTTATTGTTGCCAATTGCTCTTGGTATGTTGTGTAATAAGGCTTTAAAGCTGTTTTTTGTATTTTTATTAAGTATACTTTTTAAAATATATTACAAATGACCTGATTTAAACAGTAGCATTAAATGTCATAAAGTTGAATAACATGTATGTGTAGATGGATGGTTAGTTTCTTACTTTTTGCACCATAAAATATAAGTGACCGTTTAGTGCAGAATTATTAAAACCAGCGCATAAAAAAAGACCCTAAGTGGGTCTTTTTTGGATACATTATAGTTTTTATTGTTTTACAATAAATTTAATCTGCGCATAAGTTCTGGTCTGTTAGACCTACTTATAGGAATAACACTTTTTTCGATTAAAACGCTATTATCTTCAATATCGATAATTTTAGTAAAATTAATCACGAACGACCTATGTATTTGTAAAAAGATACTTTCAGGTAGTTTATCTTTTATATTTTTTAGGGTATTATGAACACGATGTACTTTTTTATCTGTCTTAACTTCAATATAATCTCCTTTAGCTTCAATAAATAAAATTTCATTAAATTTTATTTTAATTAGCCTTCGGTCTATATTAATATATAATTCGTCTCCTAAATTTTGGCTAATGCCAACTTCTGTGGTGGAAGGGCTAATTGGTTTTTCTAAAGATTTTTTTACTTTAACAATAGCTTTTTCAAAGCGTTCTTGCGTAATTGGTTTTACTAAATAATCTACAATTACTTCATATTCGTAGGCTTCAATGGCAAAGTTTGTATCTGAAGTGGTCAGTACAATTTTCGGTGGATTTTTTAGGGTCTGTACAAAGTCTATTCCTGTAAAGCCAGGCATATGAATATCTAAAAAAACAACATCTACTTGTTGTTGATTTAAAAATTTCATGGCATCCATTGCGTTTGAAAAAGAATCTACAACCTCTAGATTTGGAATTTTTGAACACAATTGTTCAACAATTATTCTTGCGGTTGCTTCATCGTCTACAATAATACATTTCATTCTTTTAATTTATAATGTTTTACAATAGGTATCAATTTTGTGTAAGATAGTTAAAAAAGTATCTTTTAAAGCATCATCATTACGATTTAAAGCTTCTTCAAAATTTACGGCTAATTTATAATCTTCTGTTAAACCTAGAATACTAAGTTTATGTTTTATTTTATGGACTAAATCAGCGGTGTCTTTATACTTTAAATGCGTGGTGTAATTTATAAAGGCTTCCTTTTCTAGGGGAATCTCTTCTTTTAATACATTAATAAACTTTTTTTCGAATTCGGTATCACCTCCTGAAAGTTCTTTTATATAATTTAAGTTTGGTGTTTGTTCCATATTATTTTTTTAAAGTAAAAAAGAAAGTTGTTCCTGTATTTTCTTTAGATTCTAACCAAATATCACCTTCGTAAATATTTACAACTTTTTTAACCAAAGCAAGACCAATTCCTGTGGCATTAGAATTATTTTCTAATTTTTTGAACATATTAAAGATACTTTCTTTGTGTTTATCAGGTATCCCTTTTCCATTATCCGAAATAGCAAATTTCCAATAATTGTCGTCTGGTATTTCTGAAATTGTAATAAGCCCATTTTCCTTTTGTTCCGTTGCGGTAATGGCATTAGTTATTAAATTTTTAAAAATTTGTTCTATTTTATATTTTTCAGCAAGTATTGTTGGTAGGGAACTTGTAACACTAATTTTTGTCGTTTCTGGAAAATATATGGTGTTCTTTATTTCGTCTATAAGTTTATTTAGATCTAAATGAATCTTTCCTTCGTCTAAAGAATCAATCACTGCATGTTTAAGAATACCATCAATTAGTCCATCTATTTTTTCAATATTTTGTGCCACTAGATTGCAGTTTTCAATACTAGATTCTGAAAATTTAGCTTTTTCTTCGTCCATAATCCAACACATAAGTGCATTAATATTTCTTATAGGCGATTTTAAATCATGAGAAACCATATGGGCATAATTATTCAATGCTTCGTTTTGGCGCTCTAAATTTTTCAGCATAGTATTTTTTTCAGCAGTCATTTTGACTATATCATTTGCCTGCTGTTCAATTTTAGTAGCAATTTCTAATGCATCAAATTGTAATTTCTCTTGTGATTTATTTGCGTTAGTTTTACTAAGGTCTTTTGAGTTGTTTAAAACATCTAGTGCCTTCTCAAGAATATTTAATGTTTTTCTTTGACTTTCTGTTTCGGCTTTTAAATCTTGATTTGCTTTAAAAAGTTCATCGGAGCTTAAGTTCATAGCCCTTTGTACCATCATCGCTTTTTCATCATAGTCGGAATAGGATCTATTTACGGCATCATAAAAAACAGCAATTTCCTCAGAATTTTTTAAATTATCAGGTAAATATTTACGTATTTGTCTTTTTAAAAGTGAGTGCATTATTCGCTAATAAGGGTTAAAGTCATAGTTTGGTTATGTAATTTACACCCAATTTGATTAGCAAACGGAGATAACTCTCCATAAGAGTAAAATCCAGTTATTATAGCTTGGTTGCCTATAATTTCAATAACTTCTTCAATTTCTTCTTCTGTACGTTGGTTCATAACCAATTTTCTACCAATGCAGCTAACTAATAATGCCAGTTCAGGTTTTTTTATTCTATTGCGTGAGGCATACATTGCTGCTTTTGAGGCTCCCTCAACAATATCATCTACAGTTGACATCATTAATTGTACCGTAGAACCTTCAGGTACATCACCAGCCAGTATCATGGTATTTTCTTTTTCATCAATATTTAAAATGGTTCGTACTACCATTTCATTGCTATCTTTTACGCGTAAACTTAAAGGATATAGCAAAGCTGCTTGAGGTAGTTCATTTGCCTTATCGCCTAAATATTTTTTGTATAAATCTAGTGCTGGCTTACCATCTAGCTCGTATAACACGTTTTCTTTAGATTTTGTAATATTACGAAGGGGTCCAAACGGACTCCAGCCTCCATAATTTGCACAGGTAATTTCTAAATCAGAACCATACAAGCCTATGGCTACAATTTCTCCATGCTCAGGATTGGCATTATACGATGCTAGTGTTTTTTCAAATCTAGTATCATCACCGCATAGCCCACCAGTTATTTGTACCGTATCATTACCATTTTTTTCTAAACCATGTATAAGTGCACTACCATTAACTAAACTACCGTCGGAAACAATAAACAGGTGTTTTAAACCTTCTTTGTTGAATTTATTGGCTAATGCTTCTCCAATTTTCTCAGAGTTGTTGTTAAATTCTTTAATATTTTCTGAGTGAATAATATATTTGCTTTTTTCAAATTCAATGGCGGTTACTGTTATACATTCATCATAGACATTCTCTCCTAAAATTTCTCCAGAGGTAGATCCAAAAACGATGTTTCCATTAGGGAAAATGATATTTATTTCTTCGTAAATGGTTGGAGACTCTAGTAAGAATCTATTACCAAATACTAATACTAAAGGATTTTTTAGATTTATTTTTTTTGATGTGAAATTCCAATCTTTCCCTTTTTCTTTTATGGCTTGAACTGTTTTCATAATTATTTTTTAAGGGTGAAGAAAAAGGTTGTACCAAGGCCAATTTCACTTTCTAACCAAACCTTACCTTGGTATAGATCTATTATTTTCTTAACGATAGAAAGTCCAATTCCGGTTGATCTTTCTTTATTACCAACAGATTGAAAGATTTTAAATATTTTCTCGTGGTATTCTTTTGGAATGCCTACACCGTTGTCTTTAATACTAAATTCCCAATACGTATCTCTATCTTCGCATCCAATTTCTACTAAACCTTCTTCGCGTTCAATATGTACCACGGCATTACTCAAGAAATTTTGAATTAATTGATGAATTTTAGTTCGGTCTGCAAATAAAGTAGGAAGTGTACTAGTGGTTACAATTTTTACATGCTCAGGGATAAAAATAATATCGGTTATTTCTTTTATAACTTCATTGACATCTACTGAAGTATTTTCAACATTATCACTACTAATGGTAGAGTATTTTAAAATGCCATCAATTAAACTATCCATGGCCTCTACTTTTTCTTGCATCATAGTTAAATTGTATTTACCATTATCATCCAATTTGTCTTGGTAATCTTCATTTAGCCAAGTACAAAGAGCACTAATACTTCTTAAAGGCGATTTTAAATCGTGCGATACAATATGCGCATATTCTTGTAAGCCATGATTGCTTGTTTCTAATTCGTTAACTAACTTTTCTTTTTGTAGCTCTAATTCTTTTTGTTTTGTAATATCTAAATGAATGCCCAGAGACCCGATTACTTTTCCGTATTCATCGTATCGAGGGGCACCACTTATAAGCCAATGTTTTACTTCGCCAGACGGATGTAAAATTTCAACTTCATAAGAGTCAGATTCTCCGTTAAGTCTTTTGACAGATTTTTCTTGGATAATACTTTTATTTATGATGTGTACAACATCTAAAGCTTTTTTGTTGATTAACTGATCTTCGGGATAACCACTTAAAGTACAAAAGCTTTGGTTCACCATTTGAATTACATCATCATTATCTACTTCTACCAATCCTAAATTCATATTAGCAATGATGCTGCTATATTTTTCTTTTTGTATTTCTAGATTTTTTTTGTAATTTTTTGCTATCGTAACATCATTATAAGCCCATAAATGACCATTATAAACATTGTTTTTGAAAACAGGAATATAATCGCGTTCAAGTACACGGCCATCAGCCATTTCTAAAACATCGGCTAACACCAATTTTTTATCTGATACTATTTTATTGATACGTTCAATAGCTTCATCAGGGTTTTTAAAAAGCTCCTTAGAGTTCTCTATACCTTGAACGCAATCAAAACCTTTTAGTTTTTCTGGTGTTGTTTTGACTTTAAATAAATCGCAAAAAATCTTATTGGTTAAGGCAATTTTACGGTTTTGATCTTCGACCAAAATTCCAGTATGTAGATTGGCAATTAAAGATGACAACCTATCTTCTGATGCTTTTAATTTTTCTTCAGCTTCTTTTTCTTTAGTAATATCTTCAATTAACGCTACTCTATAATCAATTAAACCATTTGCAGTTTTAACTGCGCTTATAGTTGTTTTGCCAGATATAATAGCGCCATCTTTTTTAATGAATTTTTTTACAATAGAATAATTATCTATTTCACCAGAGTTTATTTTTTGGTTAAATGACTCGGCTAAGGCAATATCAGTCTCTTCAGAAATATCATCTAAAGTAATTTTTTTTAAATCGTAAATAGAGTAGCCTATTAAATTTAAAAATGTGTTATTCGCCTTAATAATTTTTTTATTATTGTCTGTTAAAACAATACCTATAGGAGAATTTTCAACAATAATATCGAGCTGTTTTTTTTGTTCAGCTAAAAGATTTTTTATTTCGGTTTCTTGACTGATGTCTCTAATAACACCCTGAGCGCCAACAGGGTTTCTGTCTTCATCATAAATTAAAGATCCGTTTACTTCAACAATTTTCTCGATACCG
Source organism: Cellulophaga sp. (assembly GCA_030731855.1). GTDB lineage: Bacteria > Bacteroidota > Bacteroidia > Flavobacteriales > Flavobacteriaceae > Cellulophaga. The sequence continues at coordinate 42,831 of JANQTG010000141.1, forward strand.
TCATTTAAAACAAGTTTTACTCTGTAATTTTTGATGGCACCAACCTCCATTAACTTTTTAAATGATTCGTAGGTGTACTCAATATAGTCTTCGTGTACTAAAGTACTTAAATTTATAGGATTAGTACTAGAGCAATATCCTAAAAACTCTTTTGCGGATTCGTTCATTTTAATGATATTACCAAAGAGATCCATTACAATGTAAGGATCGATTATATTGATAAAAATACCATCAATTTCAGAAGATTTTTCACT
>JANQTG010000142.1:0-1717 GCA_030731855.1 Cellulophaga sp.
ACGCTAAGAGACTTCATTCTCGCAGGAATGGAGAACAATTCTAGCACGGGTTTAGTTTGCGAATTAAAACCTTCAAAAACAGAAGGTCGCAATGAATTAATGGCAGAAAAAGCAGTAGCATTAGTTGCAGAGCTTAAAGCACAAGAATACATGTCGTATTACATTAGTTTTAGTTACGAGATATTACAAAAAATTATGGAACTAGATTCTAAAGCAAAAACTCAGTATTTAGATGGCTCAAAAGCTCCAGAAATTTTAAATAAAGATGGGATATCTGGCTTAGACTATGCGGTTCATAAACTGAAAAAAAATCCAGAATGGATTCAACAAGCGAAAGATAAAAATCTAAAATTAAATGCTTGGACTGCAAATTCTGTCGAAGATTTAGATTGGCTAATTGCAAATAATTTTGATTATATCACGACGAATGAACCAGAACTACTTTTTGAGAGATTAAAAGTTAATCCTGCTACAAATGGTTGGAATTTAGTTTGGAGTGATGAATTTAATTATACAGGTAAACCAGATGCTACTAAATGGGGTTATGATTATGGCTTTATTGCCAATCAAGAAAAACAATATTACACGGATAGTCTAAAAAATGCTCGGGTTGAAAAAGGAGTATTAATTATTGAAGCACACAAAGAAAAAGTGGTTAATAAAGACTATAAAAATCCTGAAATTCCAAAATGGGCGAAATACAAAGCTGAGTTAGATTCGGCAGAATACACTTCAGCAAGAATAAAAACGGAAGGTCTTGCCAGTTGGCAATATGGGCGTATAGAAGTACGCGCAAAATTACCTAAAGGTCGTGGTATGTGGCCTGCAATTTGGATGTTAAGTGATGATAGGAAAGAAATTGGATGGCCAGAAAGTGGCGAAATTGATATCATGGAACATGTAGGGTATGATAATGATACTATTCACGGCACTATTCATACAAAGGCATATAATCACCTGAAAGGCACCGAAAAAGGAAAATCTATCTTTATTGAAAATCCGAACGATGAATTTCACGTTTTTGCTCTAGAATGGACACCAGAAAAAATAGATTTTCTATTAGATGATGTTGTTTATAATCATATTGAGAATGAAAATAAAACAACTGCAGAATGGCCTTTTGATAAAAAATTCTATCTTATTTTAAATGTCGCTGTTGGTGGTATGTGGGGTGGTCAAAAAGGGATTGATGATGCTATATTTCCACAACAAATGATTATTGATTACATTCGGGTGTATCAACAATAATAAATAATCAAAATATGAAAGCATTTATATTTTCAATTTTAGCTTTTTTAATGGTATTCACAAACTGTAAAAGTCAACAAATGAAGGTAATGACCTATAATTTACGATTAGATATTGCATCAGACGGAGAAAATGCTTGGGAGTATCGTAAAGAATTTTTGGGTTCTCAAGTATTATTTCTAGCACCTGATATTATGGGTGTACAAGAAGCTAGACCTAATCAAGTTGCAGATTTAAAAAATACTTTACCTGATTATAAATTTATAGGTAAAGGTCGTGATGGTGGGCAAGAAGGAGAACACGCTGGCATCTTTTATAATTCTAAAAAGCTTGAAGTAACTGAAGTAAATACTTTTTGGTTATCTGAAACTCCCGAAACAGTTTCTAAAGGTTGGGATGCTGCCTATCCGAGAGTGTGTACCTACGGATTATTTACTTTAAAAGAAAGCAAACAAAAAATCTGGGTATT
>JANQTG010000142.1:1817-3073 GCA_030731855.1 Cellulophaga sp.
AATGAAAAAATAGGGCAGTTAGTACAGTATAGCGGTGGTTGGGATGCTACAGGGCCAAGTTCGTCACAAGGCGATCAACATAAACTAAATAAGCTTAAAAAAGGAGAAGTGGGTTCTATGTTAAACATAACTTCTGTAGCCACTATTAGAGAAACCCAAAAAATAGTCATGGAAAACTCTAGGCTCAAAATCCCTTTGATTTTTGCTTATGACGTTATTCACGGGTATAAAACAATTTTTCCAATTCCTTTAGGAGAAAGCGCAAGTTGGGATTTACAATTGATGCAAAAATCTGCTGAAATTGCAGCTAGAGAATCAGCGGCTTCTGGTTTAAACTGGACGTTCGCTCCCATGATGGATATTTCTCGTGATGCACGCTGGGGCAGAATTATGGAAGGTGCTGGGGAAGATCCTTTTTTAAATGCAAAAATTGGAGTAGCTCGTATAAAAGGTTTTCAAGGTGCTGATTTATCATCAGAATTTACTATTGCTGCTTGTGCAAAACATTTTGCAGGCTACGGTTTCGGCGAAGCTGGTCGCGATTATAATACGGTAAATATTGGATTATCTGAATTACATAATACTATTTTACCTCCGTTTAAAGCTGCTGCTGAAGCTGGGGTAGCGACCTTTATGAACTCCTTTAATGATGTAGATGGCATTCCAGCAACGGGACACAAAATGCTACAAAGAGACTTGCTGAAGGGGCAATGGAATTACGAGGGACTTATAGTATCTGATTGGGGATCTATCGGAGAAATGATAGCTCATGGCTACGCTAAAGATAAGAAACACGCGGCAGAAATTGCTTTGAATGCGGGCAGCGATATGGATATGGAATCATATGCTTATGAAGCTAGTTTAGAAACCTTATTAGCTGAAAATAAAATTACTTTAGCACAACTTAATGATGCTGTTAAACGTGTTTTACGCTTAAAATTTCAATTAGGCTTGTTTGATGATCCTTATAAATATTGCGATGAAAATCGTGAAAAAAATGAGGTATATACAAAACAAAATTTGGCGATTGCAAGAGAAGCTGCAAAAAAATCGATTGTATTATTAAAGAACGACAATCAAGTATTGCCTTTATCAAAAAAGACAAAGAGTATTGCGGTAATTGGGCCTCTGGCAAATGATAAAGATGCTCCATTAGGAAATTGGAGAGGAAAAGGAGAATACAACTCAGCAGTTTCTTTACTAGAAGGGGTTACGGCAATGGCGGATAAAAACACTAAAATTTATTTTGAAAAAGG
>JANQTG010000142.1:3173-15215 GCA_030731855.1 Cellulophaga sp.
ATTGTTTTAATGAATGGTCGCCCAATGGATCTTACAAGAGCTTCTGAAATTGCACCTGCTATTTTAGAGTGCTGGCATTTGGGTTCTGAATCTGGAAATGCTATTGCTGATGTATTGTTTGGAGATTATAATCCGTCAGGAAAATTACCTGTATCTTTTCCTCACAATGTAGGTCAAGAGCCATTATATTATAATCAAAAAAATACTGGAAGACCCTATAGCGCCACTCATGTAACCTATTCTGGTTATACTGATGCTCCTAAAACAGCTTTATATCCTTTTGGTTTTGGATTAAGCTATACTACTTTTGAATACAGTGATTTAGCATTAGATAAAACGGAAATAGGGGTAAATGGCGAATTAAAGGCATCTGTTAAAGTTACAAACACTGGCAAAGTTGATGGAGAAGAAGTAGTACAATTATATTTGCGAGATGTAGTGGGTAGTTTAGTGCGCCCAATTAAAGAATTAAAAGGCTTTGAGAAAATCTTGTTAAAAGCTGGGGAATCTAAAACCATCACTTTCACTATAAACACCGATCTTTTACAATTTTACACGGCTAATAACAAGTGGGAAGTAGAACCAGGTGAGTTTAATGTTTGGATAGGTGGCGACTCAACTACTAAATTAAAAGATACTTTTAGCGTTTCTGAACATTAAGATTTTTCTAAAAATGTGCTAAACACTAACCAATTTTAACCATCACTTTGTGATGGTTTTTTTGTTTTAAGAAAACTATAACGCGGTATTTTTTATTTCCTGTAAATCAATTTTTAACTTCCCTTAAAATATATTAAGATGGATTTAAAAAATAAGGTTGCGTATATAACTGGCGGCTCAAAAGGAATAGGATATGGAACAGCACAAAAATTATTAGCTGAAGGGATGAAGGTTGCGATTAGTGGTAGAACCTTAAAAACAGTTCAAGAAGCTGCTGCTCGATTAGGTTATAAAGATCAGGTTTTAGCATTAGCATCGGATGTTACAAAATTGCAAGATGAAAAAAATGCGGTCGAAGCTATCATCAATAAATGGGGTCAGCTTGATGTGGTTTTAGCCAATGCAGGAGTAGGGAATTTTGCGCCCATAGATCAAATGTCAGAGGAGGATTGGCACGCTATGATAAATACTAACCTAAACGGAGTTTTTCATACGCTAAAGGCTTCTGTGGAAGCTTTGAAATTATCTAAGGGCTATTATATAACCTTAGCTAGTTTAGCAGGTACTAATTTTTTTGAAAAGGGAGCAGGGTATAATGCCACTAAATTTGGAGTTGTGGGCTTTACACAAGCCGCAATGCTAGATTTAAGACAATACGGAATAAAGGTTTCTACCATAATGCCAGGTTCTGTAGCTACACATTTTAACGACCATACGCCATCAGAAAAAGATGCTTGGAAAATTCAACCAGAAGATATTGGGGAGCTAGTTTTTGATTTATTAAAAATGAATCCGAGAACTTTACCGAGTAAAATTGAAGTTAGACCTACTAGACCAGATTTGAAGTAATTATACCAATTTCTCCATAAAAGGAATATCAGGATTATAAATTTCTTGAATAAGTGTAAAGAGTGCATTTTTAAAATCAGTAAGGGTGTTTTGTGTAATTTGGGTATCCGTATTTGAATTGAATAACAAGACACCTTTATTTAAATTTTTAAAAGATATAATACCAGCTTCCACATTCGTTATGGGCTTTTGATCATTATAGAGTAGGGCGTAGCATAGTAGCTGAAATGCTTTACTACTATCATAATTATGAATGATAGACTCCCAATCTTTAATTTTTACATTATTAGGCTCCACTTTTCCCGTCTTATAGTCAATAATGCGAAGCACTCCATCTACTTCATCAATACGGTCTAATTTTCCTTTTATCTTAACAGAATCCTTTATATTGGGTACTGAAAAAAGCACTTCTAAATCTTGTTCTAAAGCTATGATTTTGATTTTATGGCTAGCAATTTCTTTTATTTCTAGTTTTATAAAATTTTCTATGTATCGCAGAATTACCTTGTAAGCAATTAAGTTTTTCCCTGTGGATGTATCACCGTCTGCATACGTTTTTTTAAAATTTGCGATTACGGTTGGTTCAATCGTAGGCAATAGTTTTGTTAATATATCTTTATCCAAAAACTTTCCAATAAACGGTTGGTACAAATCTTCTAAACTGTCATGTACAATAGTTCCAAACGTATTGGCGGCAACGCTTTCTTCTACTTCATTGGTGTCGTATATTTTTAAAATGCTTTTTTTATAAAAGTCAATGGGGTTTCTAATATAGTTACTTAATGAACTCGGGGAGAATCCTTTAATACCTAAGGCTTTAATTTCTGTTAATAAAGCGTCATTTTTAATAATATTTTGAAGTTTTATAGGCGTAGCTTTAACAGTACTCGAGGCTGTAATTTCTGTAATATCTTCACTTTTATTTTCATCGGTAAGCAGCTGAGTTAACAAACGACTTTTTTCGTTCCCTTCTAAAACGTTTGGCTCTGTATTGTAAATAAGATAAACATTTTTAGCTCTTTGTAACAATCGGTAAAAGTGATAGGTATAAACAGCATCTTTCTCTTTATAGGTGGGTAAGCCGTAATTTACTTTAATATCAAACGGAATAAATGAATTGTTTGATTTTCCTGAGGGTAGAATACCTTCATTCACAGAGGTAATGATAACGGTTTCAAAATCTAGGTTTCTACTTTCTAACATCCCCATAATTTGAGTTCCTTGCAAAGGCTCTCCTTGAAAATCTAATGTTTCAGAAGCTACAAGTTCTTTATATAAGCTTTGTAAAGATTTTATATCTGATATGAACGAATGTTGCTCTGTTAACACTTGTATTTGATTAAATAAGGTGTAGAATCTAAATAAATATTCTATTTCAAGGTGATGCTCCATAGCTTGAAATTTTTCTTTTAGAATACTAATCATCTTTAAACAGTTGTCTAAAAATGTAGCAACAGTAAACTCTTTTTCAGAAAATAAAATACGGATGATAGCTGGATTTTCTACTAAATTAAACAGTTGTTGACTTTTAATATACGTCCAGTTTTTGGTTTTAATACTATTGGCAATCTGCGTAGCATTTCTGCTTTTGTCATGTTCTAAAAGCTGAAATACATAGGGATTAGAAAGCATATTCAACACATATTCATAAAACCAACCATTTTGCGTTCTACCGAGCCAAAGATCAAAATATAGTAAGAAAAACCCGGCTAAAGGTGTTTTTGAAATGGGATAGCCCATGGTAATATTAATGCGTTCAATTTCTTTTGGGATGGCATTAATAATAGGGTTTAACAGATTTTCATCACCCAAAACTAAAGCGGTATTCTTTAATAAATCGGCATTTTTACCGCGGATATCATTAAGAAGATTCCCCACATAATTTGCCTGAGATACATTTTTGGGAACCCCAATAATATTAATATTTTTTGGTGTTAGATAGTGATTGCTGATGCCTTTTAAAGAATTGGTATGTAAGTAGTCCCAGTTTTTTTTGTGTTGACGTATAAAGTAACTAGCATCATGAACGGTGTCGTTTAAAAAATAAGTATCTAGATCCCAATAAATATCAGAATCAGTAGTTTTTAGTATTTCTTGAATAATATATTCTTCTGCTTTATTAAGTGCATTAAAGCCAATAAATATGAATTTTTTGTTTTCAGATTCCGAAATAAATGTGTTGATATTTTCACACGCCTTTCTATAAATAAAACCCTGTGTTGCGATACTTTTTTCAGTCAAACTAGTATTAAAATGATGATATAGTTCGTCTAAAGTACTCCAAAACTTTACATAGTCTTGAACCATTTGGGTTTTCTCTTCTTGCATATAAGTATTCATTTCTTGAATTGCAGTAAGATGTGAGAAAATTTTATCGGTATCGACTAAATAACGATCAATTTCATTAAAATCTTGAAGAATTGTTTGTCCCCATTTAGAAAAGCTTAAAAACGAATCTTTTTGTTCTTCTTTAGTAGTAGATACATAAGAGTTATATAATGCGAATAACTGTTCGGTATTTGAAGCATAGTTTAAGCCCGATATTTTTTCAACAAAGGTTTCGATACTATAAATTTCAGGAGCAAAAATGGTTTTTATCAAGGTCTTTGCAATACTATTTTGCAAAAAAGTACCTGCTCTTTTACTAGGTAAAACAAAGATACTATTTGAGATGTCTTGTCCAGAATTTACCAATGAATCAACTACTTCTTCTATAAAACTTTGCATGCTTTAAAATTAAACATTTTGCATTAAAAATAAGCTAGATCACTATACTATTAGAAGTTTAATACTTTGCTAATTTTTTTTAAAGAATTAGGTATACCTCCGCTTCGGAGAGGTCAGAATTATTTTTTAATAATTCTGGGTGGGGCAAAAAAAAAGCTCCGCAGTTGCGGAGCTTTTTTACTATATTTTTTGAAGTTAAACTTCTAGTAAATTATTTTACTAAGTTAATTTCAACTCTTCTGTTTTGCTCTCTACCTGATCTAGTTGCGTTAGAAGCGATAGGCTTCTCTTCACCATAACCAACAGCAGATAATCTAAATTCTTCGATACCTTTTTGTACTAAGAAGTCTTTTACAGAAAGTGCACGAGACTCAGACAAGCTTTGGTTTAATTTGTTAGAACCAACACTATCCGTATGACCTTCTACTGTAAATTTAGCATTAGGATACTCTCTTAAGATAGTAATAATGTCAACCATTACAGCAGTAGATGCAGCTTGGATAGAAGATTTACCTGTATCAAATAAAATAGTTTTAGCGAAATCATTCAATTTCTTCTGAACTTCAGCAGTAACTTCAGGACAACCTTTGTTAGCTACAGTACCAGCAACTTCTGGACAAGCATCATCTTTATCTAAAACACCATCACCGTCTTTATCTTGGTAAGGACATCCTTTGTTAGCAGCAGGGCCAGCTTCAGAAGGACAAGCGTCATCTTTATCAGCAACACCATCTTTATCAGCATCAGGACAACCGTTTAATGCAGCAGTACCAGCTTCAGTTGGGCAAGCATCATCTTTATCAGCGATACCATCACCATCTTGATCAGGACAACCGTTCATTTCTTTTGAACCAGCAACGTTAGGACAAGCATCTTTGCTATCTTCAATACCATCACCGTCAGCATCTGGACAACCATTGAAAGCTTCTAAACCGGCAACTTCTGGACAAGCATCATCTTTGTCATAGATACCATCACCGTCAGTATCAGTACCACCAAATTTAATGTTGATACCAGCTAAATGTTGAAAATGAGTAACTCCGTAATCTTCGAAAGCGTGCTTATAAACAGTTTGTAAAGTAAGACCAATGTTTTCAGTGAACCAGAAGTTTACACCAACACCACCGTTTACAGTACCAGAACCAATTTCGTCAACCCAAGTATAACCACCACCAATCTCAGCGAAAGGATCGATTACTGTATTTTTAAGAAAAGAATATTTAATTAAACCATCAACTGCATAATGAGATAAATCATCAACAGCAACATCGCCTAATTTACTAATTCTGTTTAAAGAACCTCTTGCTCCTACAGCAAATCCGCTACCTACATATTTAGATACAGATACATAAGAAATAGAAGGAAGGATGTTCCAGTGATCAGTTGCATTAAAAAATTCGTTACCAAAAGTACTTGGAATGTCACCAAGACGTGCATTTGTTCCAGCAGCAGGGTAAACATCAATGGCGTTAAGTCCAAAACCTATTTGCCACGGATTATTTTCGTCTTGCGCTTGAATGCTGTTAAATCCTACAAAAAGTAAGGCAACAACTAATAGTTTGCTAAGATGTTTCATTTTATAATATTTAAGTTTAAGGGTTTATTAACTGCAAATGTAAGTTGTTAACTATTATTAACAAAATCAATTTCCTATTTTTTTTAACACATTTCACAATAAAAGTAATACGATTAAATGATTTCTAGCTTTTTACCTACTTCAATAAAGGCAGAAATGGCTTTGTCAAGATGTTCTTTTTTATGTGCCGCAGAAATCTGAACTCGTATTCTAGCCTTATTTTTCGGCACTACAGGAAAAAAGAAGCCAATAACATAAATTCCTTTTTCCAATAAAAGCTCGGCCATTTGTTGAGATAATTTTGCATCGTATAACATTACTGGAACTATGGCTGAATCTCCTTTAACAATGTCAAAACCAGCATTTTTCATCTCTTTTTTGAAATAAATAGTATTTTTTTCGAGCTGATCGCGTAATGAAGTGTCGTTTTTTAACATTTCAAACACCTTAATAGACCCTCCAACGATGGCAGGAGCTAATGAGTTTGAAAATAAATAAGGTCTTGAACGCTGGCGTAACATTTCTATAATTTCTTTTTTACCGGTAGTATAACCACCCATAGCACCTCCCATTGCTTTTCCTAAGGTTCCTGTAATGATGTCTATTCGCCCTAATACTCCTTTTTCTTCGAGTGTTCCTATACCAGTTTCACCAATAAAGCCAGTGGCATGGCATTCATCGATCATTACAAGGGCATCGTATTTATCCGCTAAATCGCATATTTTATCTAACGGAGCTAAAACACCATCCATAGAAAATACGCCATCTGTCACAATTATTTTGAAGCGAGCACCATCCTTATTGGCTTGTTGAAGTTGAGTTTCCAAATCTGCCATATCATTATTGGCGTATCTGAAACGCATTGCTTTACATAAACGAACGCCATCAATAATTGATGCGTGGTTTAAAGCATCAGAAATGATTGCATCTTCCGGACCTAATAGCGGTTCAAAAACGCCACCGTTAGCATCAAAAGCTGCGGCATATAATATGGTATCCTCTGTTCCGTAAAAATCAGCAATTGTTTTTTCTAGTTTTTTATGAATATCTTGAGTTCCACAAATAAAACGTACTGAAGACATACCGAAACCATGACTATCTAAAGCATCTTTCGCAGCCTTAACAACTTCGGGATGCGAAGAAAGCCCTAAATAATTATTGGCACAAAAATTAATAACTTCTTCTCCGGTGCTAATTTTAATCACAGCATCTTGTGGAGTAGTTATGATTCGTTCTTTTTTAAATAAGCCCGATTCTTTGATGTTTTCTAATTCTTCTGCTAAATGTTCTTTTATTTTACCGTACATACTTATATATATTCTGGAGTTATAGCATCGTTTATATAAACGATGATTTTATTTTTTATTTGATAATTCATTGCTTTAAGTGCAAAAGCATAAGAATCAATTTGGTCTTTATACGCGATATTTCGTTTTCCAGTTTTGTAATCGATAATAGTAGCGCTATTGCCTTCAAAAACCAGCCTATCAGGACGCAAAATTATGCCATTTTTATCGATTATAGAAGCCTCGTTTTTGATTATTTTATCGCTTTTGAAGAATTCTTGTAATTCTGGATGCTGAATAATGGCATGTATTTTTTCTTTTAAGGGTTTCGCCTCGGCTGAATTTAATTCTCCTTTGGTAATTAATTTTTCAAAACAAGGGTCAATATCATCTGCGGTATGTATTAAACTTAAAATAATATGTATCGTGTTTCCTTTTGATATGGCAGTCTCCATATCAGTATCCCATAGCATTCCAGATTTTACTAATATTCTAAAACTAGCCCTTTCTTTATAGGTGTATTGAAAAGAAATACTTTTTTGTTCATTTTTTTTGACCAAAGCTATAGCTGGTTCCGGTAATATGCCGAAGTCATAAATTGATTGTTGATCGCTCCAAAGCCCTTTATCTATTAAATATTGAATAAAGAGACCAGAGTAGTAATCTGTATTTGGTTTTTTACTTTTACTATCGAATTTCTTTTCGCTAATAATATATAAACTTTTTACGGCTCTGGTTAAAGCCACATAAAGTACATTAAAGGCATCGAGTTCTAACTGTTCCTGTTCTATGTTATAAAGATGTTCGGCATACTCGCTGTAATGAATAACTTCTTTATTTTTATTAATTAAAAGCTCTTTAAAACCATTGAAATTTTCTTCGGGCACAGGCAACCACATTTTTGGTTTTATATCCTTATATATATGTGAATTCGCGAAGGGGAAAATTACGATTGGAAATTCTAAGCCTTTAGACTTATGAATGGTCATAATTTGAACAGCATTCATTTGCTGCGGCGTGCTAATACTAAGACCCTCTTTCTTTTTATCCCAATAGTCTAAAAATAGGGCAGCGCTGCTTCCTTTTTTATATTCAACATCTATAACTTCGTCTAATAAATATGTGATGTATGCATTGTCGTCTTCGGCCAAATTAAAAGCTTTTATCGCTTGTTGAAAACCATCAAAAACAGATAGGGTTCTAAACTTAGTAAGGCTGAAACCAAAGGCACTTTCTAAATATTTTTCAAGATTATTTAGATGTGTATGTATAGCCGAATGTAAATCATCAGCATCTTTTTTCAGAAAATATAATATGGAATAGGCAGCTTCTAAATCTTCTGGGTTTAAGCTGTAATTTAGAAGATAGATTAAGAAATTTACTTTCTCCGAATTTTTTAAAAGTAAAGTTTCCGATGATACGATAGGAATGTTATGCTCGCTCAAGAAATTAGCCAATAATATGCCGTTTTTTTTATCGCGAATAAGGATACAGATATCGCTTAACGGATAATTTTTTTCTAAAAGAGAATGTATAGTATTTAAAACCTCGGCACAGTACAATTCATTGTTATGTTTTTCATCGTTTTCTTCTATGAAATTTAACTGTACTAAGCCTCCTTTTTTATGGTTGAATTTCTGCTGGTTTCCTTCTTTAAATAATGTACTATAAGTGGTGTTGTTTAAATTAGTACTGGTGGTGGTAAAAAAATCGTTATTAAATTTAATGACTTCTTCATAACTTCTGTAATTAGCTGGTAAATTTTCGATTGTGGGCGGGGCAACAAAAGCATTTTCGGTTTCAGTGACCAAATCTAAAAACTGCTCCGCTTTACCACCGCGCCATCTGTAAATGGCTTGTTTAGCATCGCCAACCAATAATAATGAACCTAAATTGCCTTTTTCGTCCGTGCTTTCAAGAGCATTACCAATAAGTGGAATTAAATTGGTCCATTGCAATTCAGAAGTATCTTGAAACTCATCGATAAAATAATGCTTGTATTTTTCGCCCAATCGTTCATAAATAAAAGGTACTGGCTGGTCTTTTATTTCTTTTGAAATAATAGCATTAAAGGTGGCTATAGGAATTTCATCTCGTTCTAACTCTAGCGTTTTAACCTCTTTTTGTAAAGCATTTAAAACTGTCAACGGAACAATGTTTTTATACCCATTTTTTAAGAATTGAGTATAGTAAAAAGCGTCTTTAATGGTATTAAATTGTACATTAAAAGTTGCGTGTAAACGATCAATAGTTGCTTTTTTATCTTCAGCTAATGTTTTGTTATATAATGGTGTATTTTGAAAATCTTGTTTCCAACCAGCATCAAAATTTATGGTCGCTTTTAAGGCTTCAACATCTACCATAAACTTTGGAAACCAAGTAGCTTTAAAATCTGTAAATTCTAAACCGTTTTCGGCAATTAATTGTAAATTATTTTTGGCGGCACTTTTAATATTATTTTCTACATCCTTTATTTTTTCGCGCAAGTCTTTTTTTAAAACTTCAAAATCGGCATACGTTTTTGTTATCATATGCGCTAAATGTTCTTCATGTTTTTCTTGAAATATAAGTTCTTTACCCATTTCAAAAATATCTAAAGAAACGTCCCAACTTTTATCATCATCTGCTTTTTCCAAAGCAAAATCTATTAACACCTTAGTTAGTTCTTGGTTGGTACCAGCTTTATTTACAAGTCGTGCGACTGCTTCATTTAGTAAGAGAGAGGTATCTAAAATAACTTCAAAATTTTGAGGTAGTTTTAAATCTCTCGCAAAAGTCCGAATAAGTCTATAGGTAAATTTATCGATGGTTGATACATCAAAAAAAGCATAGTTGTGGAGTATTTCTTTTAGCGATTTTTTAGCTCTTAATTGCAAAGCTTCGGCACTAATATTTAAGTCTTTTGCGAGGGCATTAAACATAGGTTTCGCTTTTTCAGGCAAAGGAATTTTTCCAAATTCGTGCAAACTACCTAAAATACGTTCTTTCATTTCGTTAACCGCTTTGTTGGTAAACGTTATGGCTAAAATTTCTCTATAATTGGCAGATGAGGTATTTGCTAAAATAATTTTTAAGTATGCTTTTGTAAGCGTATAGGTTTTCCCTGATCCGGCAGATGCGCTATATATTTGATAATTGGAGTTTTGCAATTTTTTAAAAAATTAGTTAGGCGTTATTTTTTTATACAAAAGTTTAATAATAGTGAGTACTTAATAAATTCTACAATGTTCTTTTGTTAAAATTAACCTAGTATTTATGTGGCTTACTTTTAAAGGGGATACATTAGATACGAATCAATTTACAAAACAAAAATAATTTTATAATTAGAACTCTAGTTTAATTGCAAATTACGGAATCTTCAATAGTTCTTAACATATATTTAGTGTAATTAGTTTTTGAAAGTCTTAACTTTGTGGAACAACGAAATATTAACTAAAAACAAAAATTATGGCATTTGAATTACCAAAACTACCATACGCATACGACGCACTGGAGCCAAACATTGATGCTCGTACGATGGAAATACATCATACAAAACACCACAACGGGTATACTACAAATTTAAATAATGCTATTGCAGGTACTGATTTAGAAAAAAAATCTATCGAGGCTATTTTAACAAATTTAGACATGAGCAATGCTGCTGTTCGTAATAACGGTGGAGGTTTTTACAACCACTCTTTATTTTGGGAAGTTATGTCTCCAGATGGTGGCGGAAATCCATCAGGTGAATTAGCTAGCGCAATCGATGCTGCATTTGGTTCTTTTGATGCGTTTAAAGATGCGTTTTCTAAGGCTGCAGGAACTAGATTTGGATCAGGATGGGCATGGTTATGTGTTCACAAAGGCGGTAAAGTAGAAGTTTGTTCTACGCCAAACCAAGACAATCCATTAATGCCAGAAGTAGGCTGTGCAGGTTTTCCTGTGTTAGGATTAGATGTTTGGGAACATGCTTATTACTTAAACTACCAAAACAGAAGACCTGATTATGTAACTGCATTTTTTAATGTAATTAACTGGAACAAGGTTTCTGAATTATACGCTGCAAATAAATAAACAACGTATTTATCAAAGCATATAAATTAAAAAAGTCCGTTTAGGTAACCCTAAACGGACTTTTTTTTGTAAAAATAGAAAAGGGCGGAGTTTCCTCTGCCCTTTTCATCCCAAATCTTACCATAAACTTAACCTACTTATGCTATGGCGATGCTAAAATACTGGTATTTAGAGAAATATCAAAAGAAACTTCAATAATTTATTAGTTTATTTGAATTAAATCTTAACATTTTATACGACAAAGTGCTTTTTTATTAGATAAAGTGCTGAGTATCAGAAATGAAAAAGGCAGAGTTTCCTCTGCCTTTTTCCCCCAAATCTTACCATGAACTTAACCTACTTATGCTATGGTTCACCAAAAGTAAGTCGGCTACAGGCTATTTTATAATCTTTTAGATGAACGTCTTTATATTAAGGTGAAATGCGATTTTTGTTATGCGAAATAGAAAAATGTATAATAAATGGTGGAATTATGCTCGTGTAGTTTTGATGTGAGATATTTAAAATCCAGGTTGGAGATTGGTAAATGGACTAAAATGAAAAAGGCAGAGTTTCCTCTACCTTTTTCCCCCAAATCTTACCATGAACTTAACCTACTTATGCTATGGTTCTTCAAAGATATCTATTGTTATGAAACGGATACTATCTTTTAGATGAACCATCATTATTTATTGTCAAGAGGTAAATATTAGTATGTTTTTACTATAATTTGAGATTAACATGCAGAGTAGAAACTAAATCGCACTCGCTTCAAGAACTAAGATGTTTGCTTAAGTTTTAAAAATATTTTGATGCGGAGTTTTGTTAAAAGAAACAGTTGCAATCTTAATAAAGTTTTGAGTTTTTTCTTGACATATCCCGCTAAAAAGCGGGATTAATAAAACTAGC